>CABUHP010000230.1 GCA_902491415.1 uncultured Collinsella sp. | reverse complement strand
GTCCACGGTGCTTTCCGACCACGAGAAGCAGGTCGTTTCCTACCATGAGATCGGCCATGCCATTGTTGCCGCTCGCCAGAAGGGCTCTGCGCCGGTCACGAAGATCACCATCGTTCCGCGCACGAGCGGTGCCCTGGGCTACACCATGCAGGTCGAGGAGGACGAGCGCTTCCTGACCACGCGCCAGGAGGTCCTGGATAAGCTCGCCGTCTACTGCGGTGGTCGAGCGGCCGAGGAGCTCATCTTTGGCGAGATGACGACCGGTGCCGCCAACGATATCGAGCAGGCCACCAAGCTCGCCCGCAACATGGTGACGCGCTTTGGTATGTCCGACGAGTTTGGCATGATGGCGCTCGGTACCGTCCAGAATGCGTACCTCAACCAGGATACGTCGCTCACCTGCGCCCCCGGTACGGCCGAGCGTGTGGACGCAATTGTCGCCAAGTTGATTGAGGATGCGCACGACCGTGCCCTGCAGATCCTCAAGGAAAACAAGTTCAAGCTCCACGAGCTGGCTCGTTATCTGTACAAGAAGGAGACGATCACGGGCGAGGAGTTCATGAATCTCCTCACGCGTGAGAACCCGCTGATGCCCAAGCAGCAGTAACGCCGCGGCCGAGCCAGTAAACGCCGACGCCCCATTTGAGCAGCTTTCTCAAATGGGGCGTTTTGCTTGAGGGGGATGGAAATGAAGATCGTGGTGAGTGCCTGCTTGATGGGCGAGAGCTGCAAGTATAACGGGCTCGATAACTACCACCGCGCGTTGGTCGAGGCTTGCGAGCGCACGGGGACCGAGGTCCTCCTCGTGTGCCCCGAGGTCTTTGGCGGCCTGCCCACGCCGCGCAAGCCGTCCGAGATTGTGAACGGCGAGGTTCGTACCTGCGAGGGCATCTCGGTTGATCGCGAATTTCGCCTGGGTGCCCAACGTGCGCTCGATATGTGCGAGCAGGCGGGCGGGCCGGAAGAGATCGCCGCGTGTATCCTGCAGGACCGTAGTCCCTCGTGCGGCGCGGGTCGCATCTACGACGGTACCTTTAGCGGTACGCTCACCGCGGGCAACGGCGTCTTCGTTGATCTGTTGCTGCGTCACGGCTATCGCGTTATACCAGCTTGCGAGTTCGACCCCAGCATGCTGGAGCAATAAAAAACCACCACAAGGGCACTGCTCCCTTGTGGTGGTTTTGGGCTAGGCCTAGAGCGTGTGGCCGTAGGCGTTTGCGGCCTTGATGGCGGCGGCGAACTTTTCGTCGGTGAAGGGCTCGGGGTTGCCCTGCTTCCACTCGTTGGTGGCGTGCGCGTACTCGCACAGGGCCGGGATATCGGACTCGGAAAGCCCGACCTGCTCAAGCGTCACGGGCAGGCCCATCTGCTTGTTAAAGGCCGCGTAGCGCTCAAGGTTCTCGGTATCGCCCGTATAGGCGAACAGCACGAGCACGCCCAGGCTCACGACTTCGCCGTGCAGGTAGGTGCCCTCGCGCGGAATGCTGCATGTGGCGTTGTAGAATGCGTGCGCCACGCTCGAGTTGTAGTAGTAATCGTTCTGGTTCGTCAGGTTCGAGACATAGCCCGTGTTGACCACGATGTCGAGCGCGATCTGCTTGACGGCCTCGCTCGACAGATTCCGGCGCACGTCCTCAAGACCCTGGACGCCATAAGTAAACAGCGGCTCGGAGCAGGTGTGGGCGAGTGCCAGGCCAAGACCGGCGGTATGCTCCAAATTACCGGCGCTCGTGGCGTATTCGACCTCGGGCTGCTTGGACAGGGCATCGCCCACGCCGGCCCAGAAGTACTCCGCCGGAGCTTCGGCGATAATCTTGGGGTTGATGAAGATATGCGCAGGTCGGTTGGGGTACGAATATCCCTCGAGCGAGCCGTCGTCGTTGTACACGACGGCAATGGCGGTCGCGGCCGAGCAGTTGGAACAGATCGTCGGGACGGTGAAGACGATCTTCTTGAGCTCGATGGCTGCGGTCTTCACGGTGTCGAGGGCCTTGCCGCCGCCACAGGCGATAAGCACGTCTGCCTGCTGGCAAGCGGGGGAGTTCACGACCTTGGCGATATTGGCGCGCGTGCTGTTGGTGCCGTAGACGCGCGTCTCCAGAATCTCGACGTCGGTGCCTGCCAGCGCAGCCTCGATGCCCGGCAGCGCCGCAGCCAGGGCTCGCTTGCCGCCGATGATGGCGACCTTGGTCGCTCCGTACTCCGCCAGTGCGGCGGGCAGCTCGTCAAAGCAATCCTCGCCAACGGTGTAGTCGCTCATTCCAATCGTGCGCATAGCAACCTTCTTTCGTTCGATAAAGTGCTTTCAGGTATTTTGCTCCAAGAGAAGGTCCACAGCCGCGAGAAATTTCGAACGTATAAAACCAGTGTTGAGGGTTTTTCGCCGGCGCTGAACGTGCTAGCATACTCCGCATAAGCGTTGATGGGGACGAGTAGTCGGCCGTCCGCATGCTACAGAGAGCGGGGAGCGCTGAGAACCCGTGCATGCGACCGATGAAAATCACCCCGGAGCTGCGGTCCCAACGGACGTGCCGCGCAGGTTCGTCTTAGTAGACATCGCCGAGATGGTCGTCGATACAGACCAGCCGAGTAACGGATGCGAGCGCGCGGCGACGCGAGCGAGGGCATCTAAGCTGGGTGGTTAAGCGAAGAGCTTTTACGGACAGACTGTCCGTTTTGTGGCGCTTCGTCCCAGCTTGTAGGGACGGGCGCTTTTTTGGTGCCCAGAGGGCGTGCGCGCCCATGACAAGAAAGGGGTACCGTGGCAAACGAGTACAAGCAGACGATGAATCTGCCCAAAACCGGATTTCCCATGCGTGCCGGTCTTTCCAAGTCCGAGCCAAAGCGACTCAAGGACTGGCAGGACAACAAGGTCTACGAGCAAGTTCTAAAGAAGA
>CABUHP010000229.1 GCA_902491415.1 uncultured Collinsella sp. | reverse complement strand
TCGTGCTGGTCGGGGGTGCTGCCGTGATCTCGCCGTTGGGTCCCGCTGCCGCGCCGCAGACTCCCTACAATGCCGGTGCTGCCGTGCAGGGCTTTTTGACCGGCTACCAGACCATGGACCTGCTCGCGTCGCTCGCCTTTGGCATCATCATCGCCGAGACCATCCATGAGCTTGGTGTTACCGACGATAAGCGCGTGGCCTTTGAGATTTCGCGCTCCGGTGTGATTGCCGGCGTGCTCATGGCCATCATCTACTGCGGCTTGGGCCTTGCCGGCATGCAGCTCGGCACCGTGATGCCCGACGCCACCAACGGCGCCGCCATCCTTGCCCGTTCGGCCTCCATGCATTTTGGGCTTGCCGGCACGGTCGTGGTCTTTGCGATCTTTTTCCTCGCCTGCATGAACGTGTGCATCGGCCTCATCAGCTGCTGCTCGCGTTACTTCTGCGAGACGTATGTGGTCGAAGGGGGAGCGGAGGCTTCCGAGGAGGCCATGCGCCGTCCCTTTGCGATTCTCGCCTTTGTGTTCGCGGCGTTTTCGTGCGTGCTCTCCAACGTGGGCCTCGACGTGATCCTCATGTTCTCGGTGCCCATGCTCAATGCCCTGTATCCCGTTGCCATTGTGCTGGTGCTTATGGGCCTGGCTCACGGCTTTTGCGACGCGCATCCGCAGGTGTGGGTCTGGGTCGGCGGCGTTGTCGCGGTGCAGAGCGTAATCACTTCGGTCCGCGATGCGTTCTTTGCTGGCGCGTGGCTGCCGTTCGATGCGTTGCCGCTGGCAGATATCGGTGCTGCGTGGGCACCAGTCGCCGTGGTGGCGTTTGTGATCGGTCTACTTCATAGCCGGTTTGTCGCACATTCGAGGAGCTAGGGTATCGTCGCTTGCACAGGCGGGAAGTCTCCCCTATAATTTCCTTCGCTTTGGGACACGCAAGGTTTAGACCTTAGCTGCTCAACACCTTCGGGACGTGGCGCAGTTTGGTAGCGCGCCTGCTTTGGGAGCAGGATGTCGCAGGTTCAAATCCTGTCGTCCCGACCATATCTTGCGGGCGTAGTTCAATGGTAGAACACCAGCCTTCCAAGCTGATGACGCGGGTTCGATTCCCGTCGCCCGCTCCATAGGATATCTTTAACGGCTTTGGCTCCTTTTGGTGCCAGAGCCGTTTTCATATACATGCCGGGGACCCCACATCCCCTCCTAAGTTGCGGTGAAATAGTTCCTGGATTAGCCGCAAAAGCTGTTATCCAGGAACTATTTCACCGCAACTTATTGAGGCCGAGCGGGCTGGGTCGATGATGGGTTCTGTTGTCGAGAAGATGAGGACAGCCGGTCAGGAGTCTGCGTAGGGTTTTGTGGTTGGTATACCGTAGCCGCGCATCATGGAGCCGAACGCTTTGACATCGTAGGTGTCTGAGAGCTTGAAATGAATGACGTTGTGGCCCATGGCACGCAGGTTCGTGTCGCGCATGAGGGCAGCTCGATAGGTTTTTGCCGCAGTATGTTCCGGATCATTTTGGGCATCGTCCTCAAACTTGCCTAGTCCATGCAGCTCAGCCAGCATCCAAGAGCCGTTTGGCATCTGCCAGCCGTAATCTGCCAAATAATAGCCGGCGTTTCCCGGTCGAGTGATTTCAACCTGAAGTTCGGGAGCGGCAACTCCCGCCAGAATCATTGCCGCCCGTGCTTCGGATTCTCCACCGTTATCCGATCTGCCATCCATGTGTTCAAAAACGTCAAATGCGCGCGCGATGCCGTGCAGTCCGCGGCAGTTCCTTTGTGCATATGCACGCAATTCTTCACGCTCGACACCGTACTCACGAGCCAACCCGTCGACATAGCCTAGTGCATATCGAAAAGCGTTAGTTCGGGCGATGTCGACCACCGTGCGATATGGATTCGTTAACGTAAAAGGACCGAGCTGCCATACGTCGCCCGGCCGCCAGCGTCGGTATTCAACGAATTCGTACATATCGCGTCTGGTGGAACGCGGCAACAGCACTTGCACCTTGTCGAGAAGCGAATATGCAGAACCGATGCCATAGAGCAGTGCCGCCGTTGGTCCACAAAACACGGCATTCGGTTCAACGACCGCAATAGCGGATGCCAATTGAAAGATGCGATCTTCGACGCCGAGGTCATTCCAATACGCGGGATCAGCGTAGACATGGTTGTAGAGTCGAATAATCATCTCTTTTTGCATGAGCGCGTAGGCACAGCGTTCATCCCATTTTTTGGTAGCTACAAACAGGTGCCCGCCATGATGGGCCTCGAATAACCGGAAGAACAGCTCTAATTGCGGTTTGGTACAGCGTTTATCATGACTCATTTTCGACCCCATGGTCTCGAGGGGGAGTGAATGACACTACGCTATCCCATATTTGGCCCGCCTGACCTTGCCATGAGCTGACCAAAAGCTTGACGGGGCAGGTCAGAGTCATGAGTCGTAGCCAAACATATCGGCAAACGGTTGATTAGTGCCCCTCGGCGGCACTAAAAACCACCCTTACAGAAAGTTGCGGTGGAATAGTTCCTGAAAGGCTCGAATAAGCCTAAATCCAGGAACTATTTCACCGCAACTCAGGTGGGGATGGGGGCTGTGTGGCGGGCGATGCCGTTGCCTGTCGGTTAGTGGCGGGATTGGTGGCGGAGCTTGTCGATGGTGGAGTCGGTGCTTCGGCTGCGGGCTTCGGCGGCGCGGTCGCGGGCGTCGGCAGCGGTTTGGCGCTTGCGGCGGTAATCGATCATGCCTTGGATGATGGGCTTGCCAAAGCTCACGACATCATCGTTGTAGATGGCGGTTCGGGCTGCGAGGAGGCCTTGATTATCGACTTCATCCGAACACCTCCCACATTCATCCGCACATGTGCGGATGAATGTGGGAACCCGATACCCTGAGGG
>CABUHP010000228.1 GCA_902491415.1 uncultured Collinsella sp. | reverse complement strand
AATCGACCACGATACGCTGGCGGCTGTTGTGCATGCCCTTAAGCATGCAGGGGTTATTGAGTTTGCAGCTGTGGGCAATACGAACGCGGTCGCGCTCGATGCGACGTTTAAGTTTTCGCAGCTGGGCCTGCGCTGCATGGCGAGCACCATTAGCGAGACATCAATCGGCTTTGCGCTCACGTTACGCCCGGGTGACGTTATCGTGCTCATCTCAAACTCTGGCAAATCGCGCCGACTGAATCGCATGGCAAAAGCGGCTCGCAACTGCGGCGCAACCGTAGTCGTCATCAGCAGTGACAGCAAATCCCCACTTGCGCGCCTCGCCGACTACACCTTTAATACCGTCAATCACGAAGCGTTGCTGACAACGGGTGACTTCGCGTTCTCCAAGATCAGCGCCACGATGATCATCGAAGTCATCTACAACTTCCTGCTGCCCGAGATTAAAGACGCGCGTGAGCATATCAGCTACTACGAGGAGCTCATCCAGCCGGATAAGGTTGTGGAGTAAAACGCGTAGTGGGACAAAAATTTCAGTCTATTTTGTCCCACCAACACCGCTGATACGACCTAACCTCGAGCTTCTTCGAGCATCTGCTTTGCGTGGGCCAAGCTTGCCTCGGACTGATCGCCGCTCAACATGCGGGCGATCTCGGCAGTACGCGCTTCGCCGGTTACCTCGCCCAAATGCGTCTGGGGAACATCGCCCGGTTCCTTGCTGACGACATAATGCTTGTCAGCCATGACGGCGACCTGCGCCAAGTGGGTTACGACAATCACCTGATGCGTAGCGGCGAGATCTGCCAGCACGCCCGCGAGCGCACGCGCCGTGGAGCCACCGACACCAGCATCGACCTCGTCAAACACCAGCGTATCGACACCGTCCGCGTTACCGAGGACAACCTTACTTGCCAGCATGACGCGGCTGAGCTCGCCGCCCGACGCAATTCGACGCAGGGGGCGCGGCGTCAAACCGGCACCGCTGCGGTATAGCAGCTCGTAGCTCGAAGGACCAACGGGCGTCCACTCAGCACGGGGAAGATCACGCGACTCCCAGACGAGCTCGGCGCTGCCCATCTCCAGGCGAGCCATCTGGCGTCCCACCTCGTGGCAGAAGCGCGGAGCCGCCGTATTGCGTGCACGCTTAAGCGCCTTGGCGGCGGCGAACAGTTCATGCTCTGCTGCGCCAAGCGCTTCACGCGCCTTCTTGATCTGCTCATCACCATCGTCTACCAGCGACAACAGCTCTTGCGAGCGATCGCGCATGGCAAAAACATCGTCCATAGTGGGACCCCACTGACGCAACAGACCCTTGAGGTCGGAATACCGCTCACGCATGCGAGCGAGCTCGCGCGGGTCGAAGGCGATGCCATCGCGATAGGCACGAAGCTCGTTCGCGCAATCCTCAAGGGAGATACAGGCATCCGAAAGTGCATCGGCGATGTCACCCAGCTTGCGATCGACGGTCGCCATGCGTGAAAGCTCGGCCACGGCGCTGTTCACGGCGTCGAGCGCTCCCCCTTCGGAGGCAAGCGATGCATGGGCATCGTTAGCTGTGGCAACCAGTACCTCGGCATGTTCGGAGCGCGGCAGCAGTTCCTCGAGTTCCTCATACTCGCCCGGTTTGGGGTCAACCTCGCCGATGCGCTCGAGCGCAAAGCGCGCCTCCTCGACGCGGCTCCCCTGCGCACGCGAGGCCTCTTCGACACGTCGAACCTCCTTAGCGGCCGCGCGCGAGGCTTTAAAGCAAGCACGGTAGTGCTCGAGCGACTCGAGTGCAGGGCGCCCTGCCCAGGCATCGACCATCGCAACGTGATGTGCCGAATCGAGCAAGCGCTGGTGCTCGTGTTGGCCGCACAGATCCATCATCACGCCGACGCGCTCCGAAAGCTCGCGCACACTGGCGATACTGCCGTCAATCTTGACGCGGCTGCGGCCCTCGGCGGAAAGGCTGCGCTGGACCGTGAAGCCTTCCGTGTCGTGCGGGCCGTCAAACAGGCGCGCCTCGACACTCGCCAGCGCCTCGCCCTCGCGCACCGTCGACGAATCCGCGCGCTCACCCAAAATAAGCTTGAGGGCCGAGAGCAGCGCGGTCTTGCCGGCGCCGGTCTCGCCGGTCAGGACAGTCAGGCCGGCACTCGGCACCAGCGTCGCCTCGCGAATGAGTGCAATGTTAGAAACCTGCAGCTCATCGATCATGGCGGACTCCGTAGAATACGCGGCTCACCGAGTTATAGAAGCTCTCGGGACCGTAATCGAGAAGCAGCACATCTCCGGGACCGCGACGCACCGCCACGCTCTCAACGGTGCCATCGCAGGTAATAAACTGTCCATCGATAGCGATCGCCGGAACGCTCGGACGGTCATCAGACATAAAGATTTCGACGACATCACTCGGCGAAGTCAAGAAGGCGCGGGCCTGAATGGTGTGCGGCGCAATGGGTACGCAGACCATGCCCGTATAGTCGGGGCTCACGATGGGGCCACCGGCACTGAGCGCGTAACCCGTAGAACCAGTCGCCGTGGACACGACCACGCCATCGCCACGCAGTCGGTCGATATGGTGGCCCGACACCGTGATGTCGAACTCGACCATATCGGACAGGGGCCCACGCGTGAGCGCCATGTCGTTGAGGGCGAAGGTGCGCACGACATCCTTCGTACCGTCTTCGCGCACGGATACGATATCCGCGGCGATGGTGGCGCGACGGCTCACGTGCAGCTCACCGGACAGGGCGTCGCTCACGACCTGCAGAATGTCGCGCTCCTCGGGGCTCGCAGCAGTTAAAAAGCCCAGGTGACCATAGGAAAGACCGAGGATAGGAATCTCGCGATGGTTGAGGATGCGGGCAGCGCGCAGCAACGTACCGTCGCCGCCGAGCGTAATGACCAGATCGGAGCCGT
>CABUHP010000227.1 GCA_902491415.1 uncultured Collinsella sp. | reverse complement strand
GCGCCTTGTCGGCGGCCTCCTCGGTCTCGGCGGCGACGATCGCCACCTCTTCGTTTTGATAGCGCACGAGGTTCTCGAGAATCAGGCGGTCGTAGGGACTCGGCTGCGGATAGCTCTGGCCGGCGATGGTAAAGCGGCGCTGGGGCACGTCCTCGTAGGTGTAGACGCCCACGACGCCCGGCACCTTCAGGGCGCGCGACGTATCGATGGAGCGGATCTTGGCGCGGGCATACGGGCTGCGCTTGAGCTTGACGATCAGGGCACCGGCGGGCACCAGGTCGCCCGTGTAGACGGGACGGCCCTCGAGCAGCGCCTTCGAGTCCTTCTTGGGCTGCTTGTGGGTAATTTGCTTGTAGGTGACGCCGTCGCTGCTGGTGTCGTTGACGGGCAACTCGGGCATCTCGAAGCCCACCTGCACGCCGGACTCGTTGAGGAAGCGGACGATGGCGCGCAGCTGGCTCTCGTAGCCGCTGCAACGGCAGAGGTTGCCGGCAAGCTGGCGCGAGAGCTCCTCGCGCGTGGCGACGAGGCTCGGGTCCTCCTTGGCGGCGCGGGCGAGCGCCAGCACGTTCATGATGAGGCCGGGGGCGCAAAAACCGCACTGCTCGGCGCCTTCGGCAGCCATCGCACGGGCAAGCGCCTCGGACTCGGCCTTGAGGCCCTCGAGCGTGGTGATGGAGCGGCCCTCGACGCGCGCGGCGGGAACCGAGCAGCTCAGCACCGGGTCGCCGTCGAGCCACACCGTGCACAGACCGCAGTTGGTGGTCTCGCAGGCGCAGCGCACCGACGCGCAGCCCTGCTCACGCAAAAGCGCAAAGAGCATGGTGTCGGGGGCAATCTGAACCTTGACCTTACGGCCGTTGAGCGTAAAGGAAAGATCGATGAGTTTGGCAGCCATTAGCGCACCTCGCTAGAATCGACGCCGGGCACGCGGCGGCAGGAATACTCGTCCGTGGCAAACTTAGGTGTCTGCACGGTCTCGAGCTCGCGGGCAAGCGCGGCCGAAAGCTCGATGCCGGCGGCGCGACGCACGGCCTGGACGGCGAGCGGGGCCGAGATGCGGCGGCGGTAGTCGGCCGAGCCCCACAGGTTGGTGCCATAGCTCAGGGCGCGCACGGATGCGGCCAGGGCGCGAAGCTCGTCCTCGGAAGGCTGCTCGGCGGTAAGGCCGCATGCCTCGCCCTGCAGCAGGGTCGCGCGCAGCGGGCGGGCGCCCACGGTGACATGCCAGCTGTTGTCCCACCAGGCGGCGGTGACGTTTAAGGAGGGGAAGTCGGTCGCGGCCTTGCGCACGGCCTCATAGCTGGCGCGGTAATCGTGCTTGACGACCACGACATGCTCGATCACGTCGCGCACGTAGCCCATATCCACGAACTCGGCGAGCGGCACGCGGCCGGCGCCCGTCAGCTCAACATAGGAATCGAGCGCCAGGAAAGCCGAGAGCACGTCCGAGAAGCCAAAGCGGCCGTAGATGCTGCCGCCCACCGTGGCGGTATTGCGCAGCTGCACGCCCACGATATCGTGAACGGCGAACTCGAAGACATTGTTGACAAGCGCGTTGAGCTCGGCATGGCGCTCGAGCTGGCGCAGGGTGCACATGGCACCGATGCGAAACTCGGTCTCGGTCTCCTCGATCTGATCGAGTCCGCAGGCCGAAAGGTCAATCGCCGTCGCCACACGACGCGAACCCAGGCGCATCCAGATGCCGCCGCCCACAATCTTGTTGTTGCGGTTCTTCTGCAAGAGCTCATAGGCTTCGGCCGCGTTTCCAACACGGACGTAGGTACCGAACTTGAGCACGTTCTCCCCCATCTCTTCACTTGTCCAGTACTTTTAAGTGTACCAAACGAGGGGCCGCAACCTTCCACAGCACAAAAACCTCCCTCCCATCCATAACTTGCGGTGAAATACGGACTGTTTGTCGGGCTTAGGGCGCCCAACAGTCCGTATTTCACCGCAACTTAAGGGGCGGACGGCAGAGGGCCGAGGGAAATGATCCGTTTTCCTCCGTCTCCTTTAGATCAAAAAAGGCTCCCGGCGTTGAGCCGAGAGCCTCATTACACGCTATGTCAGGCAGGGTTTAGCAGACGCCCTGGGCGAGCATGGCGTCGGCGACCTTCAGGAAGCCGGCGATGTTGGCGCCCATGACAAAGTTGCCCTCCTGGCCGTACTCCTTGGCGGTGTCGTCCACGTTGTGGAACATGCCGCGCATGAGCTGCTCGAGCTTGCCGTCGACCTCCTCGAAGGTCCAGGACAGGTGCTCAGCATTCTGGCTCATCTCCAGGCCGGACACGAGCACGCCGCCGGCGTTGGCAGCCTTACCAGGCATAAAGGCGACGCCGTTCTCCTGGAAGTAGGTCGTGGCCTCGATGGTCGTGGGCATGTTCGCTCCCTCGCCGACCACCTTGCAGCCGTTGGCGACGAGCGCCTGGGCGTCCTCGAGCAGCAGCGTGTTCTCGCGAGCGCAAGGCAGTGCGATATCGCAGGGCAGCTGCCACACGCCGCGGCCGTCGCCCTCGTGCCACACGGCGTTAGGCTTCTCGTCAACGTACATGGCGAGCGTAACGCCCTTGTCGTGGCCGGAGCGCTTCTTGTTGTAGACGTGCTCGAGCACGGTGTAGTCGATGCCGTCGGGATCCTCGACCCAGCCGTGGGTGTCGGAGCAGGCCAGCACCTTGCCGCCGAGCTGGGAAACCTTCTGGACGGCGTAGATAGCGACGTTGCCGGAGCCGTGCACGACGACGTTCTTGCCCTCGAAGGAGTCGCCGCGGCTCTTGAGGTACTCGTCCACAAAGTAGGCCAGACCGTAGCCGGTGGCCTCGGTACGGGCGAGCGAGCCGCCAAAGGAGAGGCCCTTGCCGGTGAGGACGCCGGTCCACTCGTTGGTCAGGCGCTTGTACTGACCAAACAGGTAGGCAACCTCGCGGCCGCCAACGCCCAGGTCGCCGGCAGGA
>CABUHP010000226.1 GCA_902491415.1 uncultured Collinsella sp. | reverse complement strand
ACGAACTCGACCGCGTTCGCCGTGACGATTCCGAGGCTGCCGGCAAGCTCGCCGACGCCAAGGTTCGCCTAGCCCAGACGAGCGAACGCCTGCGTTCGCTGAAGGGCCGCGTACCCGACCTGGAGCATCGTGTTGAGGGCATCGACCGTCGTATCCGCGGAACACGCCAGGCTTCGCGCTCGCTCGAGCTGCTGCGCCTGCGCGTCGACCCCATGCACGAACGCTATTCGGCCCTGCTGGAGCGCGCGTCAGATTGGGCCGCACGTCTGCGCGATCAGGCTTCGCTCGAGGAGGCGGACTCGGCCTCGCTCAAGAAGACCATCGAGGATGCCAAGGCAGAGGTTGCCCGCGCTAAGGAGCGGGTCGATACCGCCGCCGCGACGCAAAACGAGTTCAAGGTCGCACGCGGCAAGCTCGAGGTGCAGGTAGAGGCCGCCATCAAGGCCATTACCGCCGATGGCACCACGGTACTCGAGGAAGCGCTCATGCTTCCGGCGCCCACCGACCGCGATGCCGCCGAGCGCGAGCTCAACCAGCTTGTGCGCCAGATCAACAACCTTGGTCCCGTTAACCAAGTTGCCATGGAGGAGTACGAGCAGCTCAAGCGCCGCGCCGACTACATCGAGGAGCAGCTGGCCGATCTGGAGAGCGCGCGCAAGGCGCTCACCAAGATCACCGTGGCCATCGACCGCAAGATGCGTAAGGCCTTCCTGGTGACCTTTGAGAAGGTCGATGCGAACTTCCGCGAGATCTTCGCCATGCTTTTCCCGGGTGGTCAGGCGCATCTGGAGATGACCGACCCCGAGCATCCGGCCGAGACGGGCATCGAGGTCGTGGCGCAGCCGCGCGGCAAACGCATCACCAAGATGATGCTCATGTCGGGCGGCGAGAAGAGCCTGACGGCACTCGCCCTGCTCTTTGCTGTGTACCGCACGCGCACGGTGCCGTTCTATGTGCTGGACGAGGTAGAGGCGGCGCTTGACGACGCCAACCTGTCCAAGCTCATCGGCGCCCTCGATGTGCTGCGCTCCGATACACAGCTCTTGGTCATTTCGCATCAGCGCCGTACTATGGAGGACGCCGACGTTCTCTATGGCGTCTCGATGCAAGCCGACGGCGTCAGCCGCGTCGTCTCGCAAAAACTCGATCGCGAAACCGGAAAGGTCGTGAATGCATAATGGGATTCTTTGACGCTCTCTCGCGCGGACTTGAGCGCAGCCGCGAGGCCCTCAACGAGGTCTTTTACTTTGGCGGTGAGGTCGACGAGGATTTTTGGGAGGACCTGGAGGACACCCTCGTCATGGGTGACATGGGCGCCGAGGTCGCCATCAAGGTCTCCGATGACCTGCGCGATGCCGCGGCCAAGAAGAACCTCAAGACCGCCCCGCAACTCCGTCGCGCCCTGGCCGAGCAGCTTGAGCAGCACTTTGTGCTCATCGAGCGCGATCCGTTCTCCGATACGCCGAGCTGCGTGCTGTTTGTGGGCATTAACGGTGCCGGCAAGACCACGACGGTCGGTAAGATCGCGAGCGCCATGGCCGCCCGCGGCAAGAACGTCGTGATCGGTTCGGCCGATACCTTCCGCGCTGCCGCTATCGAGCAGCTCGATGTGTGGGGCCAGCGCGCTGGCGTCCCCGTCATCAAGCGCGACCGCGGCTCCGACCCGGCAAGTGTTTGCTACGACGTGCTCGACGAGGCCGACAAGCGCGGCAGCGACCTGGTGCTGATCGATACCGCCGGTCGTCTGCACACGAGCCCCGAGCTCATGCGCGAGCTTGCCAAGGTGGTTAACGTGACGCGTAAGCGCGCCGCCAATATGGCCGCCGGCCCCATGCCCGTCTCAGTCGTGCTCGTGATCGATGCCGCCACCGGCCAGAACGGTCTGAACCAGGCGCTCGAGTTTAACGAGGCACTGGGCCTGGACGGTATTATCATGACGAAGCTCGACGGCACGGCTAAGGGCGGTATCGCCATGGCCGTGGCCGAGAAGCTCAAGCTCCCGATCCTGCGCGTGGGCGTGGGCGAGCAGGTCGATGACCTGCAGGAGTTCAATGCCAAAGATTTCTGCCGCGCCCTGGTGGGCGAGTCCAATTAAGGAGTGACTAGTGTTTGATTCCCTGAGCGATCGCCTCAACGACACATTTGACCGCCTGCGCGGCAAGGGCAAGCTGACCGAGGCCGATATCACCTCGGCCATGCGCGACATTCGCATGGCGCTGCTCGAGGCCGACGTTAACTTTAAGGTCGTCAAGGAGTTCGTTGCTAAGACCAAGGAGCGCTGCATGACCGCCGAGGTCATGGAGTCGCTGTCGCCGGCGCAAAACGTCGTCAAGATCGTGCTCGACGAGCTTACCGAGATGCTCGGCTCCACCGAGAGCAAGCTCGTCTTTAGCAACCGTATTCCCAATGTCATCATGCTCGTGGGCCTGCAGGGCTCCGGTAAGACCACGGCTGCCGTAAAGCTGGCCTACCTGCTCAAGAAGCAGGGTCGCTCGCCGTTGCTCGCCGCGTGCGACGTCTACCGTCCCGCTGCTGCCGACCAGCTGGCCACGCTCGGTGGCGAGATCGGCGTACCGGTCTTCCGCGGCGACGGTGCGCACCCGGTCGATATCGCCAAGGGCGCCATCCAGGAGGCCGTCGACCACCTGCGCGACGTGGTCATCGTCGATACCGCCGGACGTCTTCAGATCGATGAGCAGATGATGCAGGAGGCCGTGGACATCAAGAAGGCCGTTAAGCCCGATCAGGTGCTGATGGTCGTCGATGCCATGACCGGCCAGGATATCGTCAACGTCGTCTCGACCTTTGCCGAGCGCACCGACTTTGACGGAGTGATCATCTCCAAGCTCGACGGCGATGCCCGTGGCGGCGGCGCGCTTTCCGTGCGCCAGGTGACCGGCAAGCCCATCAAGTTCGTGAGCATGGGCGAGAAGCCCGATTCGCTGGAGCCGTTCTATCCCGATCGTATGGCAAAGCGCATTCTGGGTATGGGCGAC
>CABUHP010000225.1 GCA_902491415.1 uncultured Collinsella sp. | reverse complement strand
ACATGACTCTTTCCGAGCTGCGCCGCCGCATTGGTTACATCCCGCAGCAGGGTCGCCTGTTCTCGGGCACCGTCGAAAGCAACCTCAAGTTTGCCGGCGATATGGTGAGTAACGAGGATATGCGCCAGGCGGCACGCGTCGCCCAGGCGGAGGACTTTATCGCCGAGCGCGAGGGCGGCTACGACTCCCCCATCAGCCAGGGCGGATCCAATGTCTCGGGCGGTCAGCGCCAGCGCCTGGCCATCGCCCGCGCGTTGGCCAAAAAGCCCGAGGTCGTGGTGTTCGATGACTCGTTTAGTGCCCTCGACTACAAGACCGACGCTCGCCTGCGCGAAGAGCTGGCCAAAAACGTTACCGACGCCGCACTCGTGGTCGTGGCCCAGCGCATCGCGACCATCATGCACGCCGACCAGATCATCGTGCTCGATGACGGCCATGTGGTGGGCACCGGTACGCACGAGGAGCTGCTGCACAACTGCCCGGCATACCTGGAGATCGCACAGTCGCAGCTTTCCGCCGAGGAGCTGGGGCTCACCCAAGAAGAAATTGCAGCCGTCATGGAAGGAGGCGAGCGCTAATGGCAGATGAGACCAAGACTCAGATTCCCAAGCCCACCCGCCAGCGTGGTCCCATGGGCCGCATGCGTCGCGGCGAAAAGGCCAAGGACTTTAAGGGCACCATGAGGCAGCTGCTCGGCTATATCGGCCAACACAAGATTGCCGTGTTTGCCGCCGTCGCCTTTGCCGTGTGCTCGGTCATCTTTAACATTGTGGGACCCAAGGTGCTCGGCCAGGTTACCACCAAACTGTTCGAAGGCCTGGTTGCCAAGGTCAACGGCACCGGCGACGTCGACTTTGCCTGGATCGCCAAGACGCTCGGCTTTTTGCTCTGCCTGTATCTGGCAAGCTCTGTTTGCAGCCTCATCCAGGGCTGGCTCATGACCGGCGTCACGCAAAAGATCTGCTATCGCATGCGCAAGGAGATCGCCGCCAAGATCGCCGTCGTGCCGATGAGTTACTTTAACGGCCACAGCAAGGGCGACGTACTCAGCCGCATCACCAACGACGTCGATACGCTGGGTCAGTCGCTCAACCAGAGCGTGACGCAGCTCATCACGTCGGTGACGCAGATTATCGGCGTGCTCGTCATGATGCTATCGATCAGCCTGCCGCTCACCGGCGTCACCGTGCTCACGCTGCCGGCAGCCGCAATTATCTTGATGGTGATGATTCACTTCTCGCAGCCGTACTTCCGCGAGCAACAGCAGGTTCTGGGCGCGGTCAACGGCATTATCGAGGAGGACTTTGCCGGCCAGAACGTCATTCAGGTGTTCGACCGCGCCGAGGCCTCGATCGAGGAGTTCGACCGTCAAAACGACCGGCTCTTTATTAGTGGCTGGCGCTCGCAGTTCCTGTCGGGCCTGATGATGCCGCTTATGAGCCTGGTAGGCAACATGGGCTACGTGGGAGTCGTCGTGGTGGGTGCGCAGCTCGCGCTGACCGGCAATGCCACGCCCGGCGACATCCAGAGCTTTATCCAGTACGTGCGCAACTTTACGCAGCCGGTGCAGCAGCTGGGCAACGTAAGCAACACGATGCAGTCGATGGCAGCTGCCACCGAGCGCGTCTTTGAGTTCCTGGCCGCGCCCGAGGAGAAGCAGAAGGCCGACGCACAGATTCCCGAAAAGCGCCCCGGCCACGTTGAGTTTGACCATGTCAAGTTTGGCTACACGCCCGACAAGACCATCATCCACAACTTTAGCTGCGAGGCGCAGCCCGGCCAGACCATCGCCATCGTCGGCCCCACCGGCGCCGGCAAGACCACGCTCATTAAGCTGCTGCAGCGCTTCTACGATGTGGACGGCGGCTCGCTGCGCGTCGAGGGCATCGACGTGCGCGACTGGGACCGTGCGGCACTTCGCAGCGAGTTTGCCATGGTACTGCAGGATACCTGGCTGTTTAACGGCACGATCCGCGAGAACATCCGCTACGGACGTCCCGATGCAAGCGATGACGAGGTCGAGGCCGCTGCACGCGCCGCACGCTGCGATCACTTTATCCATACGCTCGCCGGCGGCTACGACTTTATGATCAATGAGGAGGGCACTAACCTGTCGCAGGGTCAGCGCCAGCTCGTGACCATCGCCCGCGCCATTTTGGCCGACCGCCCGGCGCTGATTCTAGACGAGGCGACTTCCAACGTGGACACCCGCACCGAGGAGCTCATCCAGCGTGCCATGGATGCGCTGATGCAGGGCCGTACAAGCTTTGTCATCGCGCACCGCCTGTCCACGATCCGCAACGCCGACGTGATCTTGGTGATTCGCGACGGCGATATCGTCGAGAAGGGCACGCACGACGAGTTGCTCGCCCAGGGCGGCTTCTACGCCGACCTGTACAACTCGCAGTTCGACGAAGCGGCGTAAAAACCGGCGGCAAACAACCGCAATGCCAAGAAAACGGGGGCGCAGGACAACCTGTGCCCCCGTTTTTTGTTCTGCGACCTTCAAACCGCCTCCCCTGGGACCTGATTGACAGCCCCTTCGAGGCCCCGTGGGCAAAAAATGGCAAATATGAGTACTGTTACCTTTTTAGTAACAGCCAAAACAGCCCCAAATGCCGTTTTCACAGCTTACACGCGTCCCTAAATTGATCAAACAGCCCTATAGCGAACTTATATGTGTTTACGTTAATGAACATATTTTGCTGTTATATCTATTATTTTGCGAAGGCAATATGATACTAAGATAGCAACCGTACTCATATTTGGCATTTTTTGCCCACAGGGTATTTCCTGGGGAACCGACAACAGCCTTAGGGTCCCGCGCGGCGCCGCTCCCTCCCGGCATCCGCCGACGTTTACCCAGATAAAACCTGCCAAAATAAACCTGTCCCTTTTTGGTAGGTTTCGGGGTGACAAGGGCTTGCACTTTAGCGTGCGACAGCGGATAATGCCGAGCATTCGACAATACGCTTTTTGCTCTTTCTATAGATTGAGGAGACCCCTATGGCCATGGAATTCAAACGCA
>CABUHP010000224.1 GCA_902491415.1 uncultured Collinsella sp. | reverse complement strand
TATACCTGGCCTCGGTGGCCTCCTTGGCCGGGCGCCACCAGGACTCGTTGGCGACGTACCAGTCGATGGTGGCCTTGAGGCCCCCGGCGAAGTCGGTGTGCGCCGGCCTCCAGCCCAGCTCGCGCTGGAGCTTCGTGCTGTCGATGGCGTAGCGGCGGTCGTGGCCGGGGCGGTCGGCGACCCAGTCGAAGTCCTCGGAGTCGCGTCCCATCGCCTCCAGGATCATGCGCAGGACCGTGATGTTGTTCTTCTCGCCGTCGGCGCCGATGAGGTAGGTCTCCCCCATGCGGCCCTTGGTGAGGATGTCCCAGACGGCCGATGAGTGGTCCTCGGTGTGGATCCAGTCGCGGACGTTCTCGCCCTTCCCGTAGAGCTTGGGGCGGACGCCGTCGATGATGTTCGTTATCTGCCTGGGGATGAACTTCTCCACGTGCTGGTAGGGGCCGTAGTTGTTGGAGCAGTTGGAGATCGTGGCGCGAAGGCCGTAGGTGCGGGTCCAGGCGCGCACGAGCATGTCGGAGCTGGCCTTGGTGCTCGAGTACGGCGAGGACGGGTGGTAGCGCCAGGTCGCCGTAGACCTCGTCGGTGGAGACGTGGTGGTAGCGGATGCCGTGCTTGCGGACGGCCTCCAGCAGGCGGAAGGTGCCCTCCACGTTGGTGCGCAGGAACGGCTCGGGGTCCGCGATGGAGTTGTCGTTGTGGCTCTCTGCGGCGTAGTGCACGATGGCGTCGTGGCCCGGGACGATCCTGTCCAGCAGCTCCGCGTCGCAGATGTCGCCAGCTCGGCGTCGCAGATGTCACCGACGACGAGCTCCACGCGGTCCGACGGCAGCCCGGCGATGTTCTCGGGGTTGCCGGCGTAGGTCAGCTTGTCCAGGACGGTGACGTGGACGTCCGGGTGGTTGTTCACGACGTAGTGCACGAAGTTGCTGCCGATGAAGCCGCAGCCGCCCGTGACGATGATGTTCTTGGGTTCAAAGATCTCAGACATGAAAATCCAATCTGAAGCATGTACAGCTTCTTTAGTATGCCGCAGGAAGTGACGACGCGACACTATTCAACAAAACTATCGGACATTTCGGCATGCGATAAGAGCCATAACCTTCGCAGAATTACCTCCCGTACAAAACGCCTCCGGAATGCAGTCTTTGTCGTAGTGAAAAACCGAATCCTCAGTTATTTCACGTAAGTACTTATAGAAGAAATCCTCCCAGCTTTTAAACTTCTCACTGTTTACAAAGGCTTCTGGGGTTTCCAAAACCGTCTTAACATCTAGCCCTGAAATTACGCCGGAGCTCAGCAGAAGCCATTCGAACGACTCGGGAAGACAAACCGTAACAGTATCGCGGTGAATGTCTTGCAGCTTAAGGACGCGGTCCGCATAGCACCCAAATGCCGCTCCGTCCGCGACAACAAACACGCGATCGTCGAAATGCTGATCCAACCAGCCCAAAATCGCGCTGTTCGTCATGGCCGAAGCACAGGTAAGCTCACTATCAGCGAAATGCCGTTCAAAGAACTGGAAACCAGACTTACTGTCCTCGCATAGAAGGATAGAAAAGTCCTGTTTTGGCGCCGACCGGGAAATAGCATAACGATGATTCCCGCGATCTTGATAAACAGGGATGAAAGAATGGTATTTTCCGCTCGTCTTAATCTTGTAAATCTCATCCACGCTATACGGAAGATTGGGGAAATCAGCCCTTGAGATCAGCACGAAATAATTCGAGGAATACAGCACATGATGGGCAAACTCATCAGAATGAATCTCTTTTAAGCCCTCATCGACAAATACAATCGAGTCATGAACGGACGAAAGCTGGTTTCGCCAATCATAATCGGTCAAGGCGACACAGGGACAATCGCATTGCAAGGAAACGCCCGACTGAATCACATTGCAAGGAAACACCCGACTGCTCGCCCGTTCGCATGTAGTCTGCGACCATGTCAAACAGTGTCGTCTTACCCGTGCCGCTATCGCCACGCACAATAGTGATGTTCCGCTTGATGGTAAATGTGTACTTAGTTCCCCTGCGGCGGGAAATCTTAACGAGATGCGAACCGTTCATAATCAATTCGGCCATGTTGTGAACGATTCGGCCGCTATTCACGACTTTAATTTTAAAATCCTCGCGACCAAAGTCCATCACATGATAGAGATTCACAACGAGCTTGCGATCTTTCGCCATGTCGAGAATCCACTTGGCACAGTTGTCACCACAGGTAGAAGCGTTAAAAATTTGCTTACGATCAAATCTCATAAGCAGCAGCGTTTTCACGCCACCAGAAAGCTGGAGTGGGGAGATGGATCCAAGCACAGGGCTTTCGATGACGTTTTCGGAGACAACATCCGATCGATCGACATCTTTAATTATCGAGACTGCATAGGGATTCGTAATCCAAGAAGACCGGTAAGAGTTTTTGAAATATGTCGCTGTGTTGTAAATCGCTTCTGGCATATCGCCAAAGTAGACGCTTAACACATCCACTCCCAATCATATTGTCTTTATGGTCAACGTAATCATAACGAAAGGGGCCACCAGATAAACGGTGACCCCTAAAAGAAAACAAGCTGGCGCTAGTACTCGCGCGGGCTGTTGACGATCTCGCCGGCGGCGACCTTCTTCAGGTGCTGGCCGTAGACCGACTTGCCGTAGGCCTTCGCTGCCTCCTCAAGCTCGGCGGTCGTGATCCAGCCGTTCTCCCAGGCGATCTCCTCGGGGACCGAGACCGGCAGGTCCTGGGAGTGCTCCACGGCGCGGACGAACTCCGCGGCCTCGTGCAGGCTCTCCATGGTGCCGGTGTCCAGCCACGCGTAGCCGCGGCCGAGCGTGACCACGGACAGGGTCCCCTCCTCCAGGTACATCTGGTTGAGCGTGGTGATCTCCAGCTCGCCGCGCGCGGACGGCTGCACCCTATGGGCCTTGGCTGCCACGTCGCCCGGGTAGAAGTACAGGCCGGTGACGGCATAGGAGCTCTTGGGCTCGGCGGGCTTCTCCTCGATGGAGACGGCCCTCCCCTCGCGGTCGAACTCGACGACGCCG
>CABUHP010000223.1 GCA_902491415.1 uncultured Collinsella sp. | reverse complement strand
CGTCGGTCTTCGCCTCGGGCGCACTCAGCGAGATCAACGCCTTTGCGATTGGCGCCTCGCTGCTCGACCCGCGCGCGCAGGTCATCCTCACCTGGGGCGATGTTCCCGCCGGTGGTCTTGCCGAAGCCATGTGCCGCGAAGGCGTAAGCGTCATGACCGGCGCTGACATGTCAAAGTCGCTCGAAGACCCAACGGCCTACGGGCTTCACCGCTTGGTCGACGGCAAAGTCACCGGCATCGCCATGCCCGTATGGAACTGGGGCCGTTACTACGAGCTCATCGTTCGCAGCCTTCTTCACGGCACGTGGGACGAGACCAGCGATGACAACCAAGTGCGCGCTGTCAACTACTGGTATGGCATGAGCTCCGGCGTTATCGACATCCGTTACGCTCCGGGCCTACCCTACCAAACGCGCAAACTCGTGCAGTTGCTCCGCAACGGCATTGTTGAGGGATCCATCAACCCCTTTGGCGGCGAGCTCCACAGCCAGAACGGCGTGGTACAGATCGAAGGCTTCCCTCCGCTGCCGAGCACACAGATTGTCGAGATGAATTGGCTGGCGGACAACGTGGTAGGCACCATTCCGCAGCTCGACGATGAGCCGAAAGTCCCTGCCCTATGAAAATCCTTGCCATAGCCGATACCGAAGAACGATGCCTTTGGGAGTGCTTTCGCAAGGAACGCTTTGAGGGAGTCGACCTGATTTTGTCCGCCGGCGATCTGGACCCGGACTATCTTGAGTTTTTGGTTACGGTCATCAACAAACCGCTCATCTACGTGCGCGGCAATCACGATGACCGCTACGCACGTCATGCACCGGGTGGATGTATCTGCGTAGAGGACAGCGTGTACACGTACCGAGGGATTCGCATTGCGGGCCTTGGCGGGTCCATGCGTTATCGCGACGGCGCCAACATGTACACCGAACGCGAGATGTCCAAGCGCATGCGTAAGCTGTCGCGTAAGGTTAGGATGGTCGGCGGGTGCGACATTCTGCTTACCCATGCACCCGCCGCCGGTATGGGTGATCTGGACGATCTGCCGCATCGAGGATTCGAGTGTTTTAACACAGCACTCGAATCCTGGAATCCCGACTACATGGTGCACGGGCATGTGCACCAAAGCTACGGTTGCGATTTTCAGCGCGAGCGTCAGCATGTGTGTGGAACGACGATCATCAACGCCTGCGGCTATACGCAGTTTGAGCTCGACCAGACGCACTACCCCATCCGCGGCTGGCAAGCAGCTTGGCTCAACTCACAAACCATGCGCCGCGAGCTCAAACGCCACGAAGCCATCGAGTCTTCAACAGCCAGAACACCCTGGTAACCACCATAAAGGGGACACTGTCCCCTTTATGGTGCTTTTGACGCGATAGCAAGAAACCCGGTCCTGCACAAGGCAGAACCGGGTTTCTTTAGCAATGCTTGCTGTACTCAGGCAGTAACTAGCAGTTACTCAGCCAGGAAGTCACGCTGGACAGCGGGATCGACCTTGACGCCAGGGCCCATGGTGGAAGACACGGAGATGGACTTGACGTACTTGCCCTTAGCAGAAGAGGGCTTGACGCGCAGAATCTCGGTGTACAGGGCAGCGTAGTTCTCGACGAGCTGCTGCTCAGAGAAGGACTTCTTGCCCAGGGGCACGTGGCAGATGCCGTAGCGGTCGGCGCGGTACTCAACGCGGCCAGCCTTGAGCTCGGAGACCATCTTGGCGACGTCCATGGTCACGGTGCCGAGCTTGGGGTTCGGCATGAGGCCACGGGGACCAAGGATCTTACCGATGCGGCCAACCTTGGCCATCATGTTCGGCGTAGCGATAGCGGCGTCGAAGTTGATCTCGCCCTTCTGAATCTGGGCGACGAGCTCGTCGGAACCGATGATGTCGGCGCCGGCAGCCTCAGCCTCACGGGCCTTCTCGCCCTCGGCGAAGACGGCAACACGAACGGTCTTGCCGGTGCCGTGGGGCAGGGAGATGGAACCACGGATGTTCTGGTCAGCCTTACGAGTATCGATGCCCAGACGGAAGTGAGCCTCGACGGTCTCGTCGAACTTGGCGGTGTCGAGCTCCTTGATGAGCTTGGCAGCCTGAAGGGGGGTGTAGAGCGTGGCGCGGTCGATCTTCTCGGCAGCGGCGTTATAGCTCTTACCATGCTTAGCCATGTGCATTACCTCCTGTGGTTAAACGGGCGTGAGCCCTCCCACATCGTATCGTGTGCCCTATTGCACACATTTAACGGGCGCCCCGGTCGGAGCACCCGCCGTTACCATAAGAAATCGCTACTCAGCGATGGTGACGCCCATGGAACGGGCGGTACCGGCGATGATCTTCTTGGCGGCGTCAATGTCGTTGGCATTGAGGTCCGGCATCTTGATCTCGGCGATCTTGGTGAGCTGCTCCTGGGAGAGCTGACCAACCTTGTCAGCCTGGGGCTTAGCGGAACCAGACTTGAGGTTCAGCTCCTTCTTGATAAGGTGAGCCGCCGGCGGGGTCTTGGTGATGAAGGAGAAGGACTTGTCCTCGTAGACAGAGATCTCAACGGGGATGATGTCACCCTTCTTGTCCTGCGTCTCGGCGTTAAAGGCCTGGCAGAACTGCATGATGTTCACGCCAGCAGCGCCCAGGGCGGGGCCGACGGGAGGAGCGGGGTTTGCTGCACCAGCAGGAATCTGGAGCTTAATGACGTTGGCAACCTTCTTCTCAGCCATGGTCATTCCTTTCGAATCACGAGTGTGAAGTACTTGCTATATCGTAAGCACGCACGTGTTAGAAGCACTCCTGAGATGAGCAGTCACAGAAGAAGCACGCTCGCGCGAACGGACGAAAACTTAAGCGATGACAGCGACCTGGTTAAAGTCGAGCTCGACCGGCGTCTCGCGGCCAAAGATCATCAGCGTGACCTTGAGCTTGCCAGCCTCGGTGTTAACCTCGGAGACCTTGCCATCAAAGTCGGTAAGCGGGCCATCGGTGACGCGGACGGACGTGCCGACCTGAATATCAACCGAGGTGCGCTTGGGCGAATCGCCCTTACCGGGACGACGAGTCA
>CABUHP010000222.1 GCA_902491415.1 uncultured Collinsella sp. | reverse complement strand
GTGGACTGCGCAGCCCGTAATACAAGGGAGAGTCCACTGCTTCATAGAACTCGGAGACGGCATCCGCATGGCCATCCTCGACATCACGCCTTTCAATGGCCTGCGAGCCACGTCGGACAGCAGAGCGCCACATGTAATAGCCCACCAGCTGAACCATATAGGGATGCCCCATGCTCCTGTGTGCCGCAAGGTCCGCCGTCTCCGTGTCAACGTAAAGACCAGCGTCTTTGACCGTCTGGATATACGAATCGCGCACCTTGGGCAAAGATATCGCCCCCAGCGTACGCTGCTGGGCACGCCGCAAAAACGTCACGCTCGGCTCTTCGAGCAGATCGTCAACCATACTGGGCAAGCCGGCAAACACCAGCGCAAGACCGCGCTGGTCGCTATCGGGCAAGCCCGTAGCATCCTGGTCTCCGAGCACCTGCTGATAGAGAACGGCAAGAGCCGCCAGTTCCTCGATAGACGCCGATTGCGCCTCGTCAATCGCAAACAGTATGCCCTTGCCTGGACTGAGCTTCTTGAGACGCTCGTTGACCAGCCCTCGCAACGTCTCGCCCTTTGCCCGCGCCGCCTCGACCGACATCCGGCCAAACGACGGACCGAACTCCATTGACGTCACAACGGGTTTATTCGAGCGAAGCGCGTCGGCCAAGCGGTCGCATAAGCCAAGCGAAGCGGAATCGGAGACAACCGCCCATCCGCGCTCGCTGGCCAGACGTTGCAGCTCCCGCAGGAGAACTGTCTTGCCGCAGCCGCGGTTTCCCGTAATGAGCATGAGCCTGCCCGGCGCTCCGGCGCCGTTATCGAGCCCTTCCTCGAAATCTTCGATGACCGACTCGCGACCAATGAGCATCGGAGGCCGCTTGCCTGCCGTTGGCTTAAAGGGATTTGGATTCATGTCGGCCTCCTCGGATTGGCAAACCCTGGTAATAGTTATACCAACTTATACCGAGTTATACCAATAGCATGTGACAAAGGAACTGTCCCTTTGTCACATGTGGCCGAAAAACTCGGCGTCTGCTGCTCGCCAGGGGCGGAAGGTGGCGGGATCGATCTTTACGTGCGCCGCGGCGGGTACGTCGTACCATTTGACCGTGTAACCGGCGCCGTGAGAGCAAAAGACCGAGTCGGGCGTGTTGGGCAGATCGGCCTCGGGCTCATAGGCGGCCGTCTCGATTACGTGCTCGACATCATGGCAAGCCGCATAGCCGGCGAACTCCAGGTACAGATGCCCGCGACCGCTCGTGTAGGCAGCCACCTCCAGCGCGTAATCCTGCACCTCGGATGCCGGTACGCGACCCACAAGCTTCGCACGGTCGCCCGCCATCGTCGGCGGCTCGTACTCGGCACCCATACGCGTGGCATCCGAGAGCGCCCGGCCCACGCACTCCCCCGGCACCTCGAGCTCAAAGCGATACCACGGCTCCAACAGTACCGCCGCGCCAGCCTCACGCGCCTGCATGAGCCCCTGGCGAATCGCGCGGTACGTGGCCTGGCGAAAATCGCCGCCCTCGGTGTGTTTGGCATGCGCACGGCCGCCCGTGAGCGTAATGCACACATCGGTGATGGGCGAGCCGGTCAGCGCGCCCAGGTGATCGCGCTCCATAGCGTTGGTGAGTGCCAAACGCTGCCAGTTAAGATCGAGTTCGTCGGTCGAGGTCACGGTGCCAAACTGCACGCCCGAACCCGCTGGCAACGGCTCCAGGCGCAGATGTACCTCGGCATAGTGGCGCAGCGGCTCAAAGTGGCCCACGCCCTCGACCGGCTGCGAAATAGTCTCCTTATAGAGAATGCCTCCGGGCTCAAACGCAACCGAAAGGCCAAAGCGATCGGCCAATACCCGCTGCACGACCTCGAGTTGCACGGCGCCCATCAGCTGCAAATGAATCTGCTCAAGATGAGTGTTCCAGCTTACGCCGAGCATGGGGTCCTCATCGGCAAGCTCGGTCAGCGCTTGGAACACCGTATGGACATCGTGCTCGCCCGGCAGTACCGTATAGGTGAGGACCGGCGCAATGACGGGCGCATCGCCCGCGGGCTCCGCGCCCAGGGCGTCCCCCGGGCGAACGTGCGCAAGACCCGTCACGGCACAAATACCGCCAGCAGCAACTTCTTGGGCAAGCTCATACTTATCGCCGTTATAGATGCGTACCTGATCGACCTTCTGCTCCCATGTCTCGGCACCGGAACGTCCGCCAATCACCTGCTTGGCATGCAGCGTGCCGCCGGTCACTTTAACCCAAGCCAAGCGCTCGCCGCGGTCCCCGCGGCTGACGCGATAGACGCGGGCGGCAAACTCCGGGAGCCACGCCTGTTCGCGCATCAGCGCGCATATACCATCCAACAGCTCGTCCACACCTTGGTCCTTGAGCGCCGAGCCGGCAAAGCAGGGAAAGAGCTTGCGCTCAGCAACCATGCGCGACAGCGTCGCGGAGGAAAGCTCACCCGCCTCAAGAAACTCCTCGAGCGCCGCCTCGTCTAACGCAGCAGCATCCTCCTGAACGGTGCCGCCCGCCAGCAGTTCGTTGGCATCCAGGCAGCCCTCGGAAAGACGCTGCCCAAGCTGTGCCAGCAAAACATCGCGGCCGGGATTCTCCAAATCGATCTTGTTGATAAAGATGAACGTCGGGATGTCATAGCGTGCAAGCAGGCGCCACAGGGTTTCGGTGTGCCCCTGTACGCCATCGTTGGCGCCTACCACCAGAATCGCGTAGTCCAGGGCACGCAGTATGCGCTCCGCCTCGGCAGAAAAATCGACATGGCCGGGAGCGTCCACGAGCATAACGTGGGTGCCACCATGGTCGAGCACAGCCTGCGACGAGAAGATCGTAATGCCGCGCTCACGCTCAATCTCGTTCGTATCCAGATGCGAGTCGCCATCGTCAACGCGGCCGCGCTTGCGAATGCGGCCCGCGTTAAACAGCATGGCCTCGGCCAGCGTGGTCTTGCCGGCATCGACATGCGCCAAGATTCCAACGACCGCTTGCTTCGACATGGCTCTCCTCTTATTACAAGCCCATCGCACGCGGCAACGGGCATCCTCGTTCCA
>CABUHP010000221.1 GCA_902491415.1 uncultured Collinsella sp. | reverse complement strand
CTCGGTAAAGTCGATAAAGTTGGGGTTGCCTGCGCGGGCCGAGAACGACTGATAGGGCGAATCGCCATAGCTGGTCGTCGTAAGGGGCAGAATCTGCCAGTAATGTTGTTTGCACGAGGCGAGAAAATCGACGAAGTCGTAGGCATTCCAGCCAAAGCCGCCGATTCCGTATGGTCCGGGCAGAGATGAGACGGGCATGAGGACGCCGCTTGCACGCTCCATGAATGCGCTCACCAACCTTCTTGTTGTGGGGTCGGTCTGCCGATGGGTGCGCAGTCCGCCTCCGATGTTCTGATTCGATACGCCTATTGTAAAACATGTTGTTTAAACATGTACAGGCAAGATAAAAAAGTTGGTCGATTTTCGGCGAATGGTTACATGCCATGAAAAAGCCCCGACCTCACAACGTGAGATCGGGGCAAGAGCGGTATGTAGGTTTTTGCTACTCGGCGTCGGCGAAGCCGTTGGGGTTGTGGCTCTGCCAGTTCCAGCTATCGCGGCACATGTCCGCGATGTCGTACTGGGCCTTCCAGCCCATCATGCGCTCGGCCTTGGAGGCATCGCACCAGTTGGCAGCGATGTCGCCGGCGCGGCGCTCGCGGATCACGTAGGGCAGCTCCTTGCCACAAGCCTTGGAGAAGGCGGCGACGACCTCGAGTACCGAGGTGCCGGTGCCGGTGCCCAAGTTAAAGATCTCGACGCCGGTCTTGCCGTTCATCCAGTTAAGGGCGGCAACGTGACCAGAGGCCAGATCGCACACGTGGATGTAGTCGCGCACGCCGGTGCCGTCGGGGGTGGGGTAGTCGTTGCCATAGACCTGAACGGCCTCGAGCTTGCCCACGGCGACCTGGGCGACATAGGGCACCAGGTTGTTGGGGATGCCCTTGGGGTCCTCGCCGATCAGGCCCGACGGATGGGCGCCGATGGGGTTGAAGTAGCGGAGCAGCACGACGTCCCACTCGGGGTCGGCGGTGTGAACGTCCATAAGGATCTGCTCGATCATCCACTTGGTCCAGCCATAGGGGTTGGTTGCGGGCTTCTTGGGGTCTTCCTCGGTGACAGGCGGGTTGTCCGGGTCGCCGTAGACGGTCGAGGAGCTCGAGAAGATGATGGACTTGCAGCCATGGTTGCGCATGACGTCGATGAGCACCAGGGTGTTTTCGATGTTGTTGTGGTAGTACTCGACGGGCTTGCTCACCGACTCGCCGACGGCCTTAAAGCCGGCGAAGTGGATGACGCGGTCGATCTGATGGGTGTCGAAGATCTTGTTCATGGCCTCGCGGTCGAGCACGTTGGCCTCGTAGAAGGTGAGGTTCTTGGCAGCCTCTTCGCCCACGATGGTCTTGACGCGGTCGACGGCGACGGCGCTGGAGTTGGAGAGGTCGTCGACGATGACGACCTGGTAGCCGCCCTCGAGCAGCTGAACGACGGTGTGCGAGCCGATAAAGCCGGCGCCACCGGTTACGAGGACGCAGGTGTCTTTGGGGTCGAGTGCTTTGGACATGTAGTCTCCTATCGAATCAGGAACACTTCTTCAGGGGAGTATAGCGCAGGCAGGGGCACCCAAAATGTGCAGGGCAGGAAAAGCAGATGAACATGCTAACGTACTCATGGAAATGTTTGGCGTGGGCATACCCTCGACCTTGACGTTTGCATATGAGCCGCCGACCACACGGTTTGCTGCCGTTCGTGGAAATCGTTGGGATGCGCCGGATGTACGCTAATATGTATGAGTTGAGCGACATATAAATAAGCATGTAACGGAGTACATATGTCACCAAACAGCGATTCTATCCTTTCCCAGGAGCTCTCGCGCCGCACTGCCCTCAAGGCCCTGTTCGGCGCCGCTTCTGCGGCAGTTCTTTTTGGCCTGCCCGCTCGCGCCCATGCGGCGGAGGCTTCCAAAGAAACCACCGATAAACTGAATGCCGCCCAGGCCCAGCTCGACGAGGTTCAGGCCCAGCTCGACAGCATCGCAAATGAGTATGCGGCGCTGGCCAACAAGAATGCCCAGACCCTCAACGACATCGAGAATGTCCAGGGCAAGATTGACGACACGCAGGCCCAGATCGATGAAAAGAAGGCCGAGCTCAAGAAGAAGCGCAACGACCTTTCCGATCGCGTGGCCGCCAGCTACAAGTCCGGCGGTACGAACATCCTGTCGCTGCTGCTGGCCTCTGGCTCGTTTGAGGAACTCGTCGCCAACGCGCATTACGTTGAGAAGATCAACAAGAGCGACCGCGACGCCATCGAGGACATTCAGACCATCCAGGAAGAGCTCGATGCGCAAAAGACCGAGCTCGAGTCGCAGAAGGCCGACTTAGAGAAGCTCAAGGACCAGCAGACTGCCCAGATGCAGGACATGCAGGCCAAGCAGCAAGAAGTCCAGACCGTGCTGAACGGTCTTTCCGACGACGTCAAGGAGCTCATGGCTCAGCGCGATTCCGAGATCCTCGCTGCCGCCCAGGCTGAGGAGGCCGCTAGGAAGGCTGCCGCTGCCGCGGCTGCCGCGAACAAGAACAATTCCTACTCGGGTGGTTCGAGCTCGGGTGGTGGATCGTACGCGCCCGGAACTCCGCAGCAGAATGCCGGCTCGGGCAAGCAGCAGGCTGTCGTCAACGCGTGCTACTCCACGCCTTCGCCGGGTCAGAACTGGTGCGCGGCGTGGGTCACCAATGTCTTCCGTAACGCCGGCGTTGGCTACTTTGGCGGCAATGCGTGCGACATGTTTAACGCATGGTGCTATAGCTCCGACCGCTCGGCGCTGCAGGTGGGCATGATCGTGGCCGATTCCTCGCACAGCGGCACGGGTGCTCCGGGCCTTATCTACGGTCATGTGGGTATCTACGTTGGCGGCGGCATCGTTATGAGCAACGAGGGTGCCATTACGTCTAAGTCGCTCGATTCGTTTATTAGCTTCTATGGCACTGGCTCTGGCGTGCGTTGGGGCTGGCTTGGCGGTATTGCGCTGTCGTAGCTGCGGTTTGAAGTAAGTTGGTCCGGGACCGCGGGCGAGGCATAAGGTTGCCTGCTCTACAGTCCTGCGCAAGACGAAGGCCACATT
>CABUHP010000220.1 GCA_902491415.1 uncultured Collinsella sp. | reverse complement strand
GAGCCGGGGCCTCGGGCTTATCAAGACGGTCGAGCGAGATCTTGCCGCGGTCGTCGACCTCGATGACGACGACCTTGACCTCGTCGCCCACGTTGAGGACATCCTCGACCTTCTCCACGCGGCCCTTGGCGACGCGAGAGATGTGCAGCAGGCCGTCCTTACCGGGCAGCAGGTTGACGAAGGCGCCGAAGGGCTGGATGGAGACCACGCGACCGGTGTACTCCTCGCCCGGCTCGGGAACCTTGATGATAAGCTTGATGCGCTCGACAGCCTGGTCGACAGACTCGCCAGTGCCGCCGACAAAGACGGTGCCGTCCTCCTGGATGTCGACCGAAGCGCCGGTCTCGTCCTGGATACCGCGGATGACCTTGCCGCCGGAGCCGATGACGTCGCGGATCTTGTCGGTCGGAACCTGGATGGAGACGATGCGCGGAGCGGTGCTGCGCGTGGTGTGGCGCGGCTCGGGGATCACATCGAGCATCTTCTGCAGGATGAAGGCGCGACCCTCCTTGGCCTGCTGCAGGGCGCGGGCCAAGATATCGAAGGTAAGACCGGTGGCCTTGTTGTCCATCTGCAGGGCGGTGATGCCCTCGGTGGTACCGGTGACCTTAAAGTCCATGTCGCCCAGGAAGTCCTCGAGACCCTGGATGTCGGACAGGACCACGGTCTTGCCCTCCTCCTGGATCAGGCCCATGGCGATACCGGAGACCGGGCGCTTAATGGGCACGCCGCCGTCCATAAGGGCGAGCGTGGAACCGCAGGTCGAAGCCATCGAAGAAGAGCCGTTGGACTCCATGACCTCGGAGACGACGCGGATGGCGTAGGGGAACTCGTTCTCGTCGGGGAGCACCGGAAGCAGAGCGCGCTCGGCAAGGTTGCCATGACCGATCTCGCGGCGCTTGGGGCTGCCCATGCGGCCGGTCTCGCCGGTGCAGAACGGCGGGAAGTTGTAGTGGTGCATGTAGCGCTTGCCCTCGGTGGGCTCGATGGTATCCAGACGCTGGCCCTCGTTGAGCATGCCGAGCGACAGGACGGAGAGCACCTGGGTCTGGCCGCGCTGGAACAGGCCGGAGCCGTGAACGAGCGGCAGGTAGTTGTCCTTCACCATGATGGGGCGAATCTCGTCGGCAGCACGGCCGTCGACGCGCTCGCCGGTCTCGACGACCATGGTGCGCATGGCCTTCTTCTCGAGCTTCTTGAGCGCCACGGGAATCTCGCGCTCCCAAGCGGCCTGCTCCTCCTCGGTGAACTCGGCACGGATGGACTCCTTCAGAGCCTCGACCTTACCGATACGGGAGAGCTTGTCGGCGTCGCGAAGGGCGGCTGCCATCTCGTCGTAGTGGGCGAAGATGCGCTCCTGGACCTCCTCGACGGGCTGGTCGAGCGGGTACTCCTTCTTGACGATGGCGCCGTTGACCTGCTCCCACTCGGCGACGAACTCGTCCTGAGCCTGACAGAAGGCAGCAAGGGCCTCCTGGCCAAACTTCATAGCGGCGAGCATGTCGTCCTCGGAGATCTCCTCGGCGCCGGCCTCGACCATCGAGATGAAGTCGGCAGAGCCGCCCAGCTCCAGGTCCAGATCGGAGTTCTCGCGCTCCTCATAGGTGGGGTTGACGATAAACTCACCGGTCTCCACGTTGCGGCCGATGCGCACACAGGCAAGCGGGCCCTCGAAGGGCACGCCGCCGAGCGTCATGGCCAAGGAAGCACCCATGACGTTGATGACGTCAAAGGGGTTGACCTGGTCGGCGACGAGAGAGGTGGCGACGATGTGCACCTCGTTGCGGAAGCCGTCCGGGAAGCTCGGGCGAATCGGACGGTCAATCATGCGCGCGGTAAGCGTGGCCTTCTCGCTGGGACGGCCCTCACGCTTGAGGTAACCACCCGGGATGCGGCCGGCTGCGTACATCTTCTCGTTGAAGTCAACGGTCAGCGGGAAGAAGTCGTAGTTCTTGCGCTCCTTGGAGACGACCACGGTGTCGAGCATCGTGGTGTCGCCCTGCTTGACCAGGCAAGCGCCGGTGGCCTGCTTGGCAAGCTCGCCCGACTCAAAGGTGTAGGTCTTGCCGTACAGCTCAAAGGTCTTGGATACGAGTGTCATTGTTCTCCTTTACCCCACAGGCCCCTTGCCTGCGGGCTTCTCATGTGACGCGAGCCCCCTGCCCCCGCCACGCTTCAGAGCGTGATTGTTCGCGCCCTTACACAAAAAGAGCGCCCCGCTGCGCAGGACGCTCTTAGCATGTACAAATCCTTACTGGATGTTGTCGCGGATGCCCAGAGCCTTGATGAGCTCACGGTACTCGACGATGTCGTTCTTCTTGATGTAGGAGAGAAGACGACGACGACGGCCGACGAGCATGAGCAGGCCACGACGGGTGTGGAAGTCCTTCTGGTGGGACTTCATGTGCTCGGTCAGCTCCTTGATGCGCTCAGTCAGGATAGCAACCTGAACCTTGGGGTTACCGGTGTCGACCGGGGTGTTACCGAACTGGGCAGTCAGCTCCGCCTTGCGCTCTTTGGAAACAGTCATTGTTTCACCTTTCGTTTTACGTCGCCCGCGGGCGACTCGATTCGCCTCGGACTGGGAAGCCGCCGGTGGAGCGAGCATCCAAGGTCGAGGTACCAACAGGTCGGTATGTTACCACAAGCAGCCCGCGTCTGCGCATCATCACCGACCCAACATGAATTCCATCGCACGGAGGCGCTGGTCGGTGTGCGTGGCGGCCCAAACATGCGAAAGCCCCAGCAAAAAAGCAGCCGTATGCGGATCGATCCGCTCGTCCATAAGGGCATCGAACGTCATGGACATCAGAGCGCGCAGCCATGCGACCTCGCCGACTGATACCAACTCGGCGCCAGGCACGCTCGAGGCGCACGACGGTGAAACGCCCGCTCAGATCTGCCGCCCGCCTGGGGCGAAAAATACGACAGCATGGGGTCTCCGCACAGCACGCAGGCCGAAAAATCGGGTCGGTAGCCAACGTGCGACAGCAGTTTAAAGACAAAGGCCGCCACGAGCAGGTCCATATGTGCCGAGTCGAGCCCGCTGCCGATAAGCGTGAGCGCCCGCTGCGTGATGGCAAAGGTAAATGGAT
>CABUHP010000219.1 GCA_902491415.1 uncultured Collinsella sp. | reverse complement strand
GCACGCCATGTAGGTGTCGTCCATGGTGTTTACGCTGGCGGGGGCCTTGCGCAGTAGCTTGGCAACGTCGTAGAAGGGCTGCAGCAGGCGCGGGCCCACGCGTCCCTGCATGCGGGCCGAAAGCTTGCGGTCAACGCCGTCGATCAGGCCACCAACCAAAGGCGCCAGCAGGGCAAACACCAAGGTACCAATAAAGATGCCCACGACACCCGAACCTTCGAAATACTTGCCGCGCAGCACCGAGGGCGCGCTCATGGCAAGCCTCTCGGGCCCAATCCATGCGCAGCACAGCAGCGCAAACAAGATAATGCTGCAGCACACAACGCTACCCACGGGGCTAATACGCTTCTCACCAAGGGCGTCCTCCGAGTACCAATTGCGCTTTTCGGCCTTCACCTCGTGTCCCATCGAGCCGCGGAAGTGGCGATATTTGTCGGTTCCCACACCCGAAAGGTACACGTTGACGTGCGGCTTATTGCTCACGCGGAACGACGTCAGCAGCACCACGGCGATAAAAGCCACGATAACCACCATCAGATACATGGCGTCCTTGCCGATAACGTACGGCACGCGGCCAAACACCATGGCCAAGTAAGGCGACACCAGACCGCTCGAGATAACCGGGAACGCCACGCAGCACAGAATCAGCAGCGCGGCGATGGTGTTGAGGGCCATCCATTCGGTCTTATGGACATTGACCTCAACGTTTTGAGCCGTGGGGTCGACGCCCGAAAGCTTGGCAAGCCACTTGCCCCAGAAGAAGAACGTCGCGGCCGAGCCAAAGGCAAGCACCATGATCATGAGCACGTTGCCGGTCTGCGCGAACGCCACCAGAGCGCCCCACTTGGACACGAGCATGCCAAACGGCGCCACAAACATGCCCATGATGCCCAGCATCATCAAGCGCGTCAGGTGCGGCATGCGGCTGAACATACCGTCCATGTCCTCGATATTGCGGCTGCCGATATGATGCTCGGCCGTGCCCACGCACAGGAACAGCAGCGACTTTGCCACCGTGTGGAACAGGATCAGGAAGATGGCCGCCCATACGGCCTCGGGCGCGCCGACACCCAAGCAAGCACTGATGAGGCCCAAGTTGGAAATGGTGGAGTACGCGAGCACGCGCTTGGCATTGCTCTGCGAGATGGCCATAAGGGCAGCGAGCAAAAACGTGATGGCGCCCACGCTCGTGACCATAAAGCCGGTCACGGGATAGATGGCATAGAGCGGGCTCAGCTTGACCATCAGGAACACGCCGGCTTTGACCATGGTTGACGAGTGCAGCAGGGCGCTCGTGGGCGTGGGGGCAACCATGGCACCCAACAGCCAAGTGTGGAACGGCATCTGTGCGGCCTTGGTGAGCGCGGCGAGCGACAACAGGATGACCGGCATCACCAGCAGCGCGGACTGCGCGGTTCCGGCGCCGGAAAGCTCAATCATGCCCGAGATGGTCAGCGGCATGCCGTTAACGTGCAGGTACATGAGTCCGGCCAAAAACGCGATGCCGCCCAGCATGTTGAGGATGATCTGGGTGAAGGCGTTCTTGATGGCCTCGGGCGTGCGCGTGTAGCCAATCATGAGGAACGAGCACACGGTGGTGATTTCCCAGCCGCAGAACAGCCACTCAAGGTTATCGCTCGTCACGATGACGAACATGGCTGAGAGGAACAGGAACATAAGCGCCAGGAACTGCGGGCGACGGTCGGGCGCGGTCTGCCCGCGCAGCGCGGCCCCGTGCTCGTCGTGGGCCTGGAAGTCCTTCATGTAGCCCAGGGCATACACGCAGATTAGGCTGCCGACGATACCGACGGCGAGGACCATGATCACACTCATGTAGTCCAGGTAGAGCGGCGTCGCCGTGACGGCTTCGGCCGCAGGCAGCGTCATGGCCGCAAAGGCGAGCGAGCCCACCAGCTGCACCACGCCGAGCACCGTGGTGAGCGTGCTCTTATATTTACGCGCGTTGTACAGGATGACGGCGCACAGAATCACGTCGATGGCGGAGCTGATGATCGAGAGCACATGCGAGGTGCCGGGGGCAACCTCAAAGCTCTGCGGACCCGTGCCAAAAAACATGACGGCGACTACAACTGTCACCGCCATAATAATGCCGGAACCTATGAGCCCCACCGCATCGCGGGCGCGGTCACCGCGCGCGAGCAGCATGCCCAGCGCCGGTACCAGCGGAAACAGGGTAAGGAAATACAGTAGCGTCATACCATCACTCCCCCATGCAAAAACGCTGCAATTGTTTAACGTTATAGCTCAATTGAGGAGCAGCGGCGGCAGGTTTTCGGTCAACTGGGGAGTTTTAGGCGTACGGGGCAAGGGCGCGTCCGCTTTGGAGCAGTGGGGCGACGCTCCCCTATCGCAGCGACAGGAGCGCGGGCCACTGCGCGCGGTTTATTGGCCACTTTGGAGGATGTCCCGACAGGCTCGCGCCGGTCCAAAAAGTTGGCGCGGCAAGAAAAATGCGCCCCTATGGGCGCACCATCCCGTTTGCTATTCCGCCTTTTTAACGCGCGGCTTGCGACCGCGCGGCTTATCGACCAGTGCGGCCTCACCGCTCTCGCGGTACTGACGGCACCAAGCCTTGACCGAAGACTCGCTGGGAATCTTGTGCTTGATCATGGCCTCGCGAACCGTCAAGCCGTTTTCCAGACGGTCCTTAACCACAGCGAGCTTTACGTCGTACGAGTAGGTGTGATGATGCGAACCGGCATTGAGAACGGCGTCGGCACCGCCCACGGCATACGCGCGGGCCCACTGACGAGCCGTGGCCTGGGGAATGCCAAGCTCCGCGGCGAGGGCGCGATGACCGACCCCCTCTTGGAGGATCTCGACGGCGCGCTGCCTAACCTCGGGCGCATGCGTGCGAGTCCTAGTTGCTTCCGACATACCTGCCACTTCTTAGCCTTAACCGTTAATCTGCTTTCTTACGTGCAAGTTAGATAGTAGCATTTTACTGTTTGCTCAAAGCAGTTAATTAAAATAGACGCGGCGTTATCTGGGCATTTGGCACCAAATTACGACATTTCTTTAGGCTCTGTTAGACCAGGATTGACATTCCGCCCCGTCATCTTCTTGCGATTGCAC
>CABUHP010000218.1 GCA_902491415.1 uncultured Collinsella sp. | reverse complement strand
CGAGGCGGCATTGACCTTCTGGTCATGCCGCCGAAGTTGAAAGGCAGATTGCCGCCCTGGCGGGCTTGCAGCGTCAAGTGGTTACGGCGTTTGGTAAAACGCCGTAACTAAAACCCGTGGCGCTCCAGGAAGCGGAAGGCTAGGCGGATCCAGGGACGGACTGCCGCCTGCTTGTCCTCGTTGTCGACCGCGGTGTTGGCGTTGCCGAGCGAAAGGCCGTGACCACCCTGGTCGAAGACGTGCATCTCGCATGCAACGCCCTCCTCGGCCATGCGCTGCGCAAACGGGTAGACCTGCGCGATCGGCGCCGTCTTGTCGTCGGACACGCCCCACACAAAGGTCGGTGGCATCTGACGCGAAACATGCGTGGTGGGGCAGATGTCGGCCAGATGCTCGTCAGTTGCCTCGCCGCCCGTCACCATCGACAGGTAGTCGTTGAGCAAATCGCGCCCCGTCTTGCCGCCCGTCTTGGGCACACGCAAGTCAATGTGCGGATCGCGCGTCTGCATGTCACGCACATAGGCAAAGTCGAGCAATGGATAGCCCAGCACCACGGCATCGGGACGAATGTCGTCCGGACGCGCCCCGGCAAGTGCCGCGAAGGGGCCGGTCTTCCACTGTGTTGCCAGCGAGGCGCAAATCATGCCGCCAGCAGAAAAGCCCACGACGCACACGCGCTTAGGATCGACATGCCACTCGTCGGCGTTGGCGCGCACCGTGGCGACCATCTTGGCAAGATCTGCCTGGGGGTGCGGAAAGCTCACGTCACCCGTAGAACTCGTGACATAGTTGAGCACAAAGGCCTGGTAGCCGCGATCCAAAAATGCAAACGCCACCGGGTCCTGCTCGTGCGGAGCGATATGCGTAAACCCGCCTCCGCCGCAGATGATCACCGCGGGGCGGCGGCCATTCGGTTTATCGGGCAGCGGCTCGGCACCCAAATACGTAAACGTCGCCGGATAATCCTCGGTCGGCTCCTCGCCCCACAGCGCATGGTTCTCGACAATCATATGTGCTCCCTTCGCGCAAATTATGCGCCCTTGTTTTTCGCCTTCAAGCGTACCCCACTTGAACCCGTGGCGCAGAAACACTCCGGCAATAAGTTTCCCTTCAACTGATATATCACATAATCCCAGTTCAGAGGTATCGTTGAGCAGCGTAGAATAGGGGCGTTGACCAAGCCGCGAAACACATGTGAAACGTTTCCGGCAAACCAAACGCGCGATATGCGCCTATTTAAGTTGGAGGCAACTATGGGTCTGCTCGATTCGCTTAAGTCCACCTTCACCTCGACCGGCGAGGCGTCCGTTCCGCCCGCAGCAAGCTTCGCTACCCGCGAAGGCGTCATCTATGCCCCCGTCAACGGCGTGCTCGTCAACCTGAACGAGGTTCCCGACGAGACGATCGCCTCGGGCATGCTTGGCCAGGGCTATGGCATCGAGCCCATTACCGGCACCATCTATGCGCCCGCCAACGGCCGCATCGGTGCCACCACTGTCACCAACCACTCCATCGGCATGATCACCGAGGACGGCCTGCGCGTGTTCATCCATGTTGGCCTGGGCACCGTGGAAATGAACGGCAAGGGTTTTGCCCGCTTTGTCGAGATGGGCGATGTGGTCAAGGCAGGCCAGCCGCTCATCAGCTTCGACCGCGAGGCCATTAAGGCCGCTGGTCACGAGGACATCGTGACCGTCATCGTCTCCGAGCTCGATCGTCTTAAGAGCATCGACCATGTCGGCGAGTCTGGAACGCTTATCGGCGGCAACCCGCTCGTCAAGCTGGGCGACCCGCTGCTGGTTGCCAAGACCAAGTAGCCAGGCCCCGCGCCACACAGCCAAAAGGCACCTCGTCAAGCGCCCACGACCATTAGGCCGCGGGCGCTTTTCGTTTGAAAAACCATCCCGCCAATGCCTTATCTGTATAGCCCAAATGAGCCGAGCTGCTAGAATATCGAACTGTATGGATAACTATCATTCAACCGTTATGGGAGGATACGTGAACCGCACCAAAATCGCGCAGCTCTATGCCGATGCCGAGTCGCTCGGCGGCCAGACCGTCACCGTCGCCGGCTGGGTCAAGTCCGTCCGCGACATGAAGAACTTTGGCTTTGTTACGCTCAACGACGGCAGCTGCTTCCGCGACCTGCAGGTCGTCATGAACCGCGAGGCACTCGACAACTACGACGAGATCGCCCATCAAAACGTCTCGGCCGCACTCATTTGCACCGGCACCGTCAAGCTGACCCCCGATGCGCCCCAGCCTTTCGAGCTTTCTGCCACCTCCATCGAGGTCGAGGGCGTCAGCGCCCCGGATTACCCACTGCAGAAGAAGCGCGCAACCGTCGAGTTCCTGCGCACCCAGCAGCACCTGCGCCCGCGCACCAACCTGTTCCGCGCCGTGTTCCGCATCCGCTCTGTCGCGGCTGCCGCCATCCACCGCTTCTTCCAGGAGCAGGGCTTTGTCTACGTCAACACCCCCATCATCACCACGAGTGACTGCGAAGGCGCCGGCGAGATGTTCCGCGTGACCACGCTCGACCCCAAAAATCCGCCCCTCACCGAGTCCGGCGAGGTCGACTGGAGCCAGGACTTCTTTGGCAAGCATGCAAGCCTCACCGTGTCCGGCCAGCTCAATGCCGAGAACTTTGCCATGGCCTTTGGCGACGTGTACACCTTTGGCCCCACCTTCCGCGCCGAAAACTCCAACACCACGCGCCACGCCGCCGAGTTTTGGATGATCGAGCCCGAGATGGCCTTCGCCGACCTCAACGACTACATGGATAACGCCGAGGCCATGCTCAAGTATGTCCTCAAGGACGTCATGGCAACCTGCCCCGACGAGCTCAATATGCTCAACAAGTTTGTGGACAAGGGTCTGCTCGAGCGCCTGGACCATGTCGCCAACTCCGACTTTGCCCGCGTTACCTACACCGAGGCCGTCGAGATCCTGGAGCAGGCCGTCGCCGCCGGTCACAAGTTTGACTATCCCGTGAGCTGGGGCATCGACCTGCAAACCGAGCACGAGCGTTTCCTGACCGAGGAACACTTTAAGCGACCGACTTTTGTGACCGACTACCCGGCCGAGATCAAGGCGTTCTACATGCGCATGAACGACGACGGCAAGACCGTCGCCG
>CABUHP010000217.1 GCA_902491415.1 uncultured Collinsella sp. | reverse complement strand
AACCGTCAACTCCTGGACGCGCGCCTTCTCACGCTCCTCGCGGATCTTCTCGATATTGCCCTTGACCTCATTGATCTTTGCCGCGTAGGAATCCGAATAGGAGTTGAGGCTCTTGGCTCCCTCGACGATCACGTGGACCGCGGAGTAGGAAGAAGATGTCGCGGCATCCTCGCTCACATAGAACTTATAGTCCGCCGCCGAAGCAGCGCGAAAGGCGTTGACTGTCGAGTCGGAGCTCACATCAGTGGGGTCGAGGACCTCGGCCGTAATGGTGTAATCGCCCGCGGCAAACTGGTCCTTGGCGCTTTGATTGGACGAGCTCGCGTCATTGGCGACAAAACTCACCGTATCGCCGATTTTCTTGCCCGATGCCTTCAGGAACTTCGAAGTCACCGCGACTTCATCAGCGCTCTCGGGCAAATCGCCGTTCACGAGCACCGGCTGATCGATGTTCTCCTTGGAGAGACTCTGCACGACCACGCGCTCACGCGTTGTACCCACGGCGGTGTAGGCGGTCTCGGTGTAGATACCCTCGGCCGTTTCGACGCCATCGACCTCTTGTATGGCGTCGAGATCATCGTCAGTCAGGCCATAGGTCGACTGCACGTTAATGTCATAGACATTTTGCTGGTCGAAGTAGGCATCAACCGAATCACACAGGTCCTCGCAACCCGCCTTAAGGCCGCACATCACGCTCACGCCAAGCGCGGTGATGACCACGATTGACAAGAAGCGCTTAAGACTGCCTCGGATTGTGCGGTAGATGCCACGGCGAAAAACCGTCGGCACCATATCGTTTGAGCTTTGGGCAGTGCGGTAGGTCGTAAAATCCTGCTCGCGCTCCGTGTTCTGCGCGTCGCGGCGTAGGCTGTTTTGGCGGTCTTGGTCCATGGGCGCTACCACTCGATCGTCTCGATAGGCACGGGATTTTGCTGGACCGTCTCGCTCTCCACGCGACCGTTCTTAAAGCGGATCAGGCGATCGGCCATGGGCGCCAGCGCGGAGTTGTGGGTGATGATGATGACCGTAATGCCCTGCTTGCGGCAAGTGTCCTGCAGCAGCTGCAAGATCTGCTTGCCGGTTTTATAGTCAAGTGCGCCCGTGGGCTCGTCGCACAAAAGCAGCTTGGGGTTCTTTGCCAGTGCGCGGGCAATGGACACGCGCTGCTGCTCGCCGCCCGAAAGCTGCGCGGGGAAGTTGGCGAGGCGCTCACCCAAGCCAACCTGGCAAAGCGTTTGCTCGGCATCGAGCGAATCAGGGCAGATTTGCGCCGCAAGCTCAACATTTTCGAGCGCCGTCAGGTTGGGGACCAGATTGTAGAACTGGAAGACAAAGCCGACGTCGGCGCGGCGGTATTCCACGAGCTGCGCCTCGTTAGCGGAGCTCACATCGCGCCCGTCCACCGTCACGGTGCCGGAAGTCGCCGTATCCATGCCGCCCAGAATGTTGAGCGCCGTGGTCTTGCCGGCACCCGAAGCACCCAAAATGATGGCGAGCTCGCCGCGCTCGACCGTAAAGCTCGCGCCGTCGAGTGCGTGAATGCGGGCGTCGCCCTCGCCGTATGCCTTGATGACGTCTTTGAATTCGATATAAGCCATCGATCGGTTCCCATCTGGTCGGATAACTCTTTAGTATTACCCATTTCGCACCGACTAAAAAGGGACGGGTTTATTTTGGCAGGTTCTATATGGGGAAACGGCAGCTATAGATGAGGCGCCGGGGAGGCAGAGAAATCATCGATGGGGTCAGGCCGACCGCCAAACACAACGCACGCATCTCAATCTGTCAGCCAAATCATTCGAACAGCTGTTCGTTTCTATGATATGATTCAGCTATCTAAGCAGGCCAATACGCAGAAAGGCGGCCAACATGGCGTTCGACTTTATGAAGGAATGCAAGGAGCTCTACAGACCTGCGAGCAAGCCGAGTATCGTAACTGTCCCGCCTATGAGCTACGTTGCCGTTCGCGGAAAGGGCGACCCAAATACCGAAGGTGGCGAGTATCAAAATGCCCTGCCGCTGCTTTACGGCATCGCCTATACCGTCAAGATGTCGAAGAAAGGCTCAAGGAGTATCGAGGGCTATTTCGACTTTGTGGTACCGCCGCTCGAGGGTTTCTGGTGGCAAGACTCCCCGAGCGGCGACATCGATTATGTACGCAAGGACGATTTCAACTTTATCTCGTGCATCCGCCTACCCGATTTCGTCACCCGAGATGACTTTGACTGGGCAGTCGTGGAAGCCACGAACAAAAAGAAACTGGACTTTTCTGCCGTCGAGCTGCTTAAAGTTGACGAGGGTCTCTGCGTTCAATGCATGCACACCGGGCCCTACGACAACGAACCGGCGACCGTAGACGCTATGCATGAATACACGACCGAGCAGGGCTATGTCCCCGACTTCTCAGACACCCGTTTACATCACGAAATCTATCTTTCCGATCCACGCAAGTGTGCGCCGGAGAAACTTAAGACTGTGGTTCGTCATCCTATCAAGCGCGCTGAATAGCGTGGAGCGTCATTTCACGCGCTGGGTTTTAAGCCAGCCAACCAGCCGCCTCCTAGGCCGTCCGGTAATTATCTTGACGCGGCCCGTCGCATCTTATAAGTTTGTTTTGCTAAAGCTGGAAAGCCTCTCAACGATGCGCAACTCCAGCTCTTTTTATATCAAGAGGGCAAGTGTCGGAAAGCAAAATGTCAGAAAGCAACGCTTCGAGCAGAAGCAAACGCCTGCCCAACACCTATAGCGGTCTCGTGCTCATGGGTGCCGTCGGGATCCCCGTCGGCGTTATCGTCGGCGCCATTTGTGCCCTCTTTGGTCGCGTGCTTCTGGCGATTGGCGCCTTCCGCGACGAGCACATCACCCTGCTCCTTCCCTTCCTCGCCCTCATGGGCTTGGCCATCGTATGTGCCTACCGCACCTGAGGCAAAGGCACCGAACGCGGCATGAGCTTAGTATTCGACGTAGGTCACGAACGCGAGGACGCCATCTCCCCGCGTTTGGTGCCGTTCATCATGCTGAGCACGTGGGGAACGCACCTCTTTGGCGGCAGCGCGGGACGCGAGGGCGTGGCCGTGCAGATCGGTGCAACCGTCTCACACTGGATCGGCCGGCGTCTACCTTTCCGAGACCCCGGCAACACGTTTTT
>CABUHP010000216.1 GCA_902491415.1 uncultured Collinsella sp. | reverse complement strand
TCCGCCAAGACCAAAACTTGGCCTGGATCCGCATGCTTGCCGCTGCATCTGCGGGCGATTGAGGTCCGCGCTGTTGACGCAAACGGTTTTTCGTTTTTGCTTGCAAGCTTGCCTACTGGCGTCGGGCTTCCCGAGGCTAAGAGAGTCTATAGCCAGCTAGCCTTGCGCGCGGAGACTCCTGTTGTCGTTTCGTTTCCTGATGCCGATGCACGTCAGCGCAAAGCATTGGTCGCACAAGGGATTCCGTTTGTTTGCCCCGGCAGACAGGCTTTTCTTCCATTTATGGGCACGGCCTGCACGGAGAGGGGCAGTGTCCGGTTTCGCAATCACGCGACCAAGATGTCACCCAACGCGCAGGCTGCCGCAATCTGGGGAGCAGCCCAGGAGCCATATCGTCCCTATGACCTTTGTCGTGCGCTTGGGATCTCGGCAAGCCGCGCGAGTGAGGCCATAGCTGAGCTTGTTGACAGGGGACTCGCGAGGCGCGAGCGTTGCGAGCGACGTGTCGTCGTGTTCCCTGTTGCCGTTGATCTTCTGCTCAGTGAGCACATGGCAGAGCTCTCCTCGCCTGTCTTGAAGGTCTTATTTGCAAGGATGACGCCGCAGATCGAGTATCTTGTTGACGCCGGGGAGACGGCGCTCGCTGCGCGTTCGATGCTCGCTGCACCGGGCATGGAACAAAAGGCCGTCTTAAGAAGTACATGGCGTCAACTGAGCGACCTCGAAGTCGCAGACGGGGAGTTGCCGGATAACGAAACGGCGATGATTCAAGTGTGGCGCTATGCACCCGTGTTTGCCGACTCCTCCCGTGTCGACAACATTTCGCTTGCGCTATCTTTGGCGGCAATCGACGATGAGCGAATTCAACTCGAAGTCGATCGCATGTTTGGAAAGGAATATCCATGGCAAGAAGCGCTGTAGAAGGTCTCCAAGAATTCGAACCGTAGGCGGCGTTTCGGTCCTAGTTGCGTTGTCCGGCGTGGAGGCTCGCGAATCGGCTATTATTTGTTTAGACAACTTGAGTTGAAGAGGAGTGACCGGCGATGGTGCAGGGCGCCAAACATATGAAGAGCAATAACGCCGCGACAAACGGTGGCTCAAGCCCTCAGCCCAAACCTCAACCAAAACCCAAGCGTCGTCGCAAGCGGTTGCCGCGCTGGGCCGACCGTCTCATCACCATCGTCATCATCCTTATTGGCGTGGGCCTTATGACCTGGCCGTGGATCTTAGACCGGCTCGAGGCCTCGGGCGTGTTCAACCAGATCAGCACGGTGTCCAGCACCGTGGACGCGCTGTCTGCCGAGGAGCGCGAGCGCATCCTACTCCAGGCGCGCTCTTTTAACGAGCAACTGGCGGGCGAGGCCACCGAACTTCCCGCCGACCAGATCGAACCCTACGCCCAGCAGCTCATCTTTGACCGCGACCCCATGATGAGCTGGGTCGAGATCCCCTCCATTGACGTGAGCATGCCCATCTACCACGGCACGAGCGAAGAAGTCCTTATGGCGAGCCTGCCGGTGGGCGGCACCTCGACGCATTGCGTGCTCACCGCGCACTCGGGTATGCGCAACCTGAGTATGTTCGACGACATCCACTCGCTAGAGCCCGGCGACCTGGTGCTGCTGCACACCATGAACAAGACGCTCGCCTACAAGATGGTGGACTCCGAGGTGGTGCTGCCCGAGGAGATGGAGTCACTGACCATCGAGCCCGGCGCCGACAAGGTGACGCTCGTTACCTGCACGCCCTACGGCGTGAACGACCATCGCCTGCTTGTGCATTGCGTGCGCACCAAGTACAACAAGAAGGAAGTCGACAAGCAAAAGTCGCTGGCCGGCCGCCACTGGGGCAAGCGCGAGTTTGCCGTGCTTATCGTGGTCGTAGCCATTGTGCTGTTGCTGTTGGACATCGTGATCCACGCGGTCCGCAAGCGCCGCAAGGCCAAGGCCTCGGCATAAGACATTCTTCAGAACCACCGCAACGGGGACAGGCACCTTTGTGGTGGTCGGGGCTTCCAAACCATCACAACATTCGATGAAAATCTCGATTTTGACGAAAAGCGTCGAATGTTGTGATGGTTTTCGTTGTGGGCGGGACGGTCTTCGTTGCGGGCGAGATGGTTTTCGCTATGGACGGTGCGGTTTCGCTGCGGAACCGCCGGCCCGCCGCCTGCCAGCCCGCCGCCCTCGTTACGTTTTCGCTGCATTTGGCTAAAGCACCTGCTCCAAGTGGCGTTGCCTTGTATACTAGAGCGGTTTATCTGTTATGCGGAAGGGAGCGCCTATGGCACTCAGCGAGAAAGACGTGCGCGGCATCGCCGAGTACGCAAAGATCGCACTGACCGATGACGAGCTCACCCAGATGACGTCCTACCTGAACGACGCCGTCCAGATGCTCGAGCCCGTCCTGCAATATGACTTGCCCGACGTGGAGCCCACGTTCCATCCTATCGGAAGCCTGTCCAACGTTATGGGCGATGACCTGCGCGAGCCCGAGCGCGATCTGCCGCTCGACGTCGCGCTCGAAAACGCCGGCAGCGCGCGCGACCGCTACTTCCGCGTGCCGTCCATTTTGGGAGAGGGGGAGAGCGAGTAATGGCGCTAAGCTTCGATTCCCTTACCGCCGCCCAGATCGCCGCGGGCGTTGCCGCCGGCGACTTTGCTGCTACCGAGGTGGCCCAGGCCTCCCTTGCCGCCATCGAGGCGCGCGAGGGCGGGGTCCAGGCATTCCTGCAGGTGGCGCCCGAGCTTGCGCTCGAGGCCGCCGCGCGCGTGGATGCCGACCGTGCCGCAGGCAAGCCGCTGCCCCCGCTTGCGGGCGTGCCGCTGGCCATTAAGGACAACATGAACCTCGTGGGCACGCGCACCACCTGCGCTTCCCGCATGCTCGGGGACTACCAGAGTGTCTTCACCGCCACCTGCGTCCAGCGCATGCTCGATGCCGGCTGCCTGCCCATGGGCAAGGCCAACATGGACGAGTTTGCCTTTGGCAGCTCCACCGAGAGCTCGGCGTTCCACCGCACCAACAACCCCTGGGATACCGAGCGCGTGCCCGGCGGCTCCTCGGGCGGTTCCGCTGCAGCCGTCGCCGCGGGCGAGGTCGCGCTCTCGCTGGGCTCGGACACCGGCGGCTCCATTCGCCAGCCGGCGTCGCT
>CABUHP010000215.1 GCA_902491415.1 uncultured Collinsella sp. | reverse complement strand
AACATCGTCGTAAAGCCCAAGTCATCGGCATGGTCGAGCACCTGCTCGTACTCCTCGCGCGTCACGGCACGCGCCAGATCGCCGCCCTGCTCGCGCATGAGCGCATTGGGCGTGTACTGGTTCATGACCGAGATCGGCACATCGCCCACCGTCTGCCACACTAGGTCCAGTACGCGACACGAATCGTCCGCATGCCCCGGAAGCACCAGGTGGCGCACGATGATGCCGCGCTTCATGAGCCCGTCCTCATCCACCAACTCTCCCCCGCGGCGCTCGATCTCGCGCGCCATCTGGGCCAGACCCGACACGGCCACGCGCGGGTAGTCCTTAATATGAGAAAGCGACTGCGCAAGCCCGGCATCGGCATATTTAAAGTCGGTGAGCCACACATCGACCAGGTCGCCCAGCGCCGCCACGGCACTCGCACGCTCGTAACCACTCGTGTTGTAGACGATCGGGATGACCAGCCCGCGCGCCCGTGCCGCGGCAATCGCGGCAGGCAACAGGTGCGCATAGTGCGTCGCCGTCACCAAATTGATGTTGTTGGCACCCTGGTCCTGCAGTTCCAGCATAATCTCGACCAGACGCTCAGACGAAATCTCAAGGCCAAAATTGCTGGTCGAGATCTCGTGGTTCTGGCAGTAGATACATTTAAGCGAGCAACCGCTAAAGAAGATCGTGCCCGAACCGGCCTCGCCCGAGATAGGCGGCTCCTCCCACATATGAAGCGCCGCGCGAGCGACCTTAAGCGTGTCGTCGGCACCGCATACGCCGCGCGCGCCCTCATCGCGCGCCGCACCGCAACGGCGCGGACACAAATGGCAGGCGGGCGAAAAAAGTTCGGTCAACGACATCGGCATAAAAAAATGCTCCAAAACAACGATTCAGCAGCTCAAACGTAAAGGGCCAGACCGGGTAGACGGCTCCGTCCCTAAGGCGCCGTAATCGTCCGACACGATTTTTGTAATGTCAAGACTGGAATCGATAAAGTGCCGCTTTATGATGTAGGTATTCCGCCCCCCGCGGAGCAACTGGGTGAACCGTCGCGTTTATTTAGGGAGCCCACACAGTCGTACCTAGTACAGGTATCCTTCGTTGTTAAGGACGCTGGAACAGTCGATGAGGGCACCCACCTGTTTTAGGTGGGTTCATTTTCGTAACGTGGGGGGTGGTTTTCTTTTGCCGAAAATCACCATTACAGTCCATATGGATCCCCGCCGGCATCCCGACAAGCCATCGACAACATCCCAATATCTGGTATGCGCGTGATAATCGCACGGTGCAAACCTCCGCACCCCCCTCGGTCGAGTATCATGGGACAGCTATGCCATTTCCGCGTAGCAACCTTTGACCTTTTCCTTCGACGCTTGGCGGTTTTTAGATTCATGGCTTCATCCCCGAGCTACATACCGTACCTATGCGTGGCAGCGGCGGCCTTTATCACGACCTTCCTCGCGGTGCCCCTGGTCAAGCGCTTGGCAATTAAGCTCGATGCCGTCGACTATCCTTCTAAGCGCCGCATCAACACCAAGCCCATCCCGCGTTTGGGCGGAACGGCGGTGTTTTTGGGCCTGGTCGTTGCCTGCATTGTGCAAATCCTAGGCACCTGGTACCTGGGCTGGCCGCCCGTTTTGGTGCCGCACCCGCGCCTTCACATTAGCTATCCCATGCTGGCGCTCTCCTTTACCGTCATCTTTGCGACCGGCGCTATCGACGACGTCTTCCAGCTCAAGCCCAAGCAAAAGCTGGCCGGACAGGTCCTCGCCGCGCTTATCGCCTGCATGGGCGGCCTAAAACTCGGCGTCATCGTCAACCCGTTTGCCCCCGGCGAAATCATGCTCGGATGGCTCGCCTACCCCATCACCGTGATCTATCTGGTGGCATTCACCAACATCATTAACCTCATCGACGGCCTTGACGGCCTGGCGACGGGTATCTGCGGCATCGCGTCGTTCACCATGTTTTCGATGGCCGTTCTCTCGGGCCGCATCGACGCCGCCGCGCTCTCCATTGCGCTCTTTGGCGCCTGTCTGGCCTTTTTGCGCTACAACTTCAACCCCGCAAGCATCTTCTTGGGCGACTCGGGGTCGCTGCTTCTGGGCTTTGCGCTGGGCTCCATCTCGCTGCTCAACGTGAGCCGCACCGCCGCGCTCACCTCGCTCATCATCCCGCTCATCGTTGCCGGCGTGCCCATCATCGACACGTTTAGCGCCATTGTGCGCCGCAAGCGCGCCCACATTAGCATCGGGCAGGCCGACAAAGGCCACATCCACCACCGCCTGATCCAAGAAGGCTACAACCAAAAACAGGCTGTGCTGCTCATCTATGCCTGGTGCATTATGCTTTCGGCCGGCGCCGCCGCGATTAACCAGGTCGAGGTGCCCATGCGCGTGCTCATCTTTACCGTGCTCGCCATTGGCTCGGCGGCCTTTGCCAAGCATCTACATCTGTTTGAGCCCGTACTGCGCCACCATTACAACAAGCGCACGCACGAGGACGAGCTGGTCACCCCCGACGACCCCGCTTTTAAGCAGGAGGAGCAGGCAGCCGAGGAGCGCAAAGAAGAGCGCCACCACAAGCTCTAGGGCAAGCTGCCGAGGATGTGCCAAGGCACCGTTAGCCAAGCGCGGCCGCGCCGCACCCATCGCACATGCCGCACCACGCGCGCCCCTCTCCCGCCCCTCGCCTACTTACGCACCACCCCTCCAATAAACGCGTTATCATCTTGACCCATGAACATACGTTAGGAGCAATCATGCCAAACGAGAACAGCTACGAAGTCGCGCTGCAAAAGAGCAACGCCATTCGCGAGGGCCTGGCCAAGACGCCCGAGAAGTTCACCATGCTCACCGGCGACCGCCCCACCGGCCGCCTGCACCTGGGCCACTACTTTGGCACCCTCAAGGGCCGCGTTGAGCTGCAGAACATGGGCGCCAAGACCAACGTGCTCATCGCCGACTACCAGGTCATCACCGACCGCGACACGACCGAGCACATCCAGGACAACGTGTACAACATGGTCATGGACTACCTTGCCTGCGGTATCGACCCCGACAAGACCATGATCTACGCGCACTCCGCCGTGCCCGCAGCCAACCAGCTCATGCTGCCGTTCCTGTCGCTGGTGTCCGAGGCCGAACTGGCGCGCAACCCCACGGTAAAGGCCGAGATGGAGG
>CABUHP010000214.1 GCA_902491415.1 uncultured Collinsella sp. | reverse complement strand
GGACGCCGCCCTCTCAAGGCGGAGATCACCAGTTCGAATCTGGTACGGGCTACCAAAATTGAACGCCCGGGCCTCGTAAGAGACCCGGGTTTTGTGTATTGACCGATGTTTAAGGCGTGCGTTGAGTCTGCCGCCCGGACCGAGGAGTAGCCATGGATCTGCCCATCAGCTTGCAAGACATCACGTATGCCGAGAACTATCTGGCGCAGGGCGACCTGGCTACGGCGACGCCGCTGCTGGAGCGTCTGGTGGAGCTCGCCGAGGAGTATATCGACGCTGAGTGCAAGACGGAGGAGAAGCGCCAGTACTTTAGCTTCGACAGCAAGTTTGAGCGCCTGGCCTATCGCCGTGTGGAGAAGGATCCGCGCGAGCTGGTGCAGGTCGAGGTTCCCTTTGACCGCCTGTACTCCGACATGGCGTTTGCCTACATTCGCCAGCAGGATTATGTTAGTGCTCGGAATGCCCTGATGCAGGCCGTGCGTTGGGATCCCATGAACTGCAACTATCGCTTGGACTTGGCCGAGCTGTTCCGCGCGCTCGAGGACAAGCAGGAGTGGGCATCGCTCTCGTTCTCGGTGCTGGAGCGCGCGAGCGACGGTAAGTGCGCCGCACGCGCCTACACCAACTTGGGTCAGTACTTCTTGGAGCCCGAGACCGAGAACATTTCGGCTGCCGTGGGCTGCGCGCGTCTGGCGCTGCGCCTGGCGCCCAATGATGCGCATACGACGCGCCTGCTCAACAAGATCCATACCACCTATTCGGATGCCGCGGACGAGAGTGACGACCATGTGATGGGTGAGCTCGCCCTGCAGGGCGTGCCGACCTCGCCTTCGGCCGAGATCGCCATCTGCCTGATCATGTGCGCGACCGATGCTGCAAGCGACGGCGACAAGCAGGAGGCTACGCGTCTGACGGTCCGTGCCCGCGACCTGGTGGGCGAGGAGGCATGCGCGGCGATTATCAAGCTGGTGCGCGAGAGCGATGCCGAGCTTAATGCCGAGCGCAGGGCAAAGCGCGAGGCTGCGGGCTCAAACGCCAATGGCGCCAAGGAGGCCGGCGATGCCCAGTAAGCGCGAGCGCAAGCTCATTTCCAAGAATCGCTCGGCACATCACGAGTACTTTATCGATGAGACGTTTGAGTGCGGCATTGAGCTGAGCGGTACCGAGGTCAAGTCGATTCGCGAGCGCGCGTGCCAGCTTACCGATACCTTTGCACTGATTCGTGGCGGGGAGTGCTGGCTCGTCGGCCTGCATATCCACCCTTATAGCCATGGTGGCGTGTGGAATCGCGATCCCGACCGTCGGCGCCGTCTGCTGCTGCACCGCAAGGAGATCGACTTTCTTGACGGCAAACTTCGCAACCGTGGTTATGCGCTGGTTCCGTTGGAGCTCTACTTTAATACCGACGGTCGCGTAAAACTGCTGCTGGGCCTGGGTCGCGGCAAGAAGCTCTACGACAAGCGCGAGGACATGGCCAAGCGTGATGTCCAACGCGAGATCGACCGCGCCCTCAAGGAACGCAACCGCTGACCGTCCTTCATAAGTTGCGGTGGAATACGGACTGTTTTGCCTGTTTGAGGGGCTATTCAGTCCCTATTTCACCGCAACTGCGGGTGTCTCATCTTTCTTACTGTTCTGACACATATGTTTCAAAGGCGGCGTCCGTTATGGGCGCTGCCTTTTTTGTGGGTACATACATCCATGAGGTTCCAACCCGAGCTAGGGGAGTGATCGTTATGGACAAAACTGCGTTCTTTACCATGCCGAGCGGCCTGTACGTGGTGAGCGCCGCGGCAGACGGGCTGCGCGCCGGCTGCGTTATCAACACAGCGGTGCAGGTGACGTCCATGCCGCCGCGCATTTCGGTTGCCGTGAACAAGGACAACGTCACCTCGAGCGTCATCGCATCGGCCAAAGCGTTCGCGCTGACCGTGATCGATCAGACCGCCGACATGCTCTACATCGGCAACTTTGGGTTCCGCACCAGCAGCGATTATGACAAGTTTGCCAAATACGAGACCCGCGAGACGGCTCTGGGCATGCCCTATGTGCCCGAGCACGCGACGGCCCTGTTTAGCTGCCGTTTGATCGACACTGTGGATGTGGGCACGCATCTACTGTTTATCGGCGAGGTCGAGGATGCCGAGCGCCTGAGCGACGAGACGCCGCTCACCTACGATTACTACCATAAGGTCCTGAAGGGCAAGACGCCTCCGAAGGCGTCCTCGTATCAAGGCTAGAAATGTTTTAAAAATACTTGCATTATATTATTGAGAATCTATACTAATAGATGAAGTACATCACCAGTCGCGTTCGAGAGGAGAACATCATGGCTGAGGAGAAGAAGACGTATAAGTTCGTGTGCATCGTTTGCGGTTACGAGGTTGAGGTCGACACGCCCGAGCTGCCCGAGGACTACGTGTGCCCGGTCTGCGGCGTCGGTCCCGATCAGTTTGAGCTCGTCGAGGAGTAGCTCGTCGGCACGCGGCTCACGGCAACACATAGCTCTGTCCAAGGGTCCCGGTCGGATATCCCGGCCGGGACCCTTTTCCTCCGCCCCCAAGGGATCACGGTTGCTGTTGGCCGATCCTGTCTGTTGTGAGTCCGGCCGACCTTTTGTCTCAATCTGTAACATCTAACGGTGGAAATTGGGTCCACTTGTTACAGATTGAGACAAACGGAGCTGTCCCTCGGAATGATCTCGATCTGTAACATCTAGACATCAAAAGCGGGTCTAGATGTTACAGATCGAGACGTTTGCCTGGGTAGGTGCCCCGTCCCATTACATTCCTGTCAACAACACGACATCGAGAATCGTCACGATGGCACCGATCCCTACGAGCAGCGCGTTGAGTGGGCGCGAGTTGGCGTATTTGCCCATGACGCGGGGTGAACTGGTGAGCCGTATGAGCACAAAGACCGTAATCGGTAGCTGAAGCGACAGCAGTGCCTGACTCCAGATGAGACCTTCAAAAGGATTTGGGACGACCAAGCACGCCGTCACTGCGCCGACGAAACAGGCCGCCACCCCGATCGAGGAATGTCGGTCGTGGATATCGTATTCCTCGTCGAACATGCCCGCAGTGATGGTTCCCGCCGCCATGCCCGCTGTCACGCTGCTCGATAGTCCCGCGAACAGCAGCGCTACCGCAAAGATGGTCGAGCTCGCCGGGCCCAGAATGGGGGAGAGCGTGGCCGCTGCG
>CABUHP010000213.1 GCA_902491415.1 uncultured Collinsella sp. | reverse complement strand
GCCACGCTTACGGCTCATCCGCGCATTCACGCCACTATGGGCGACTATGCGCAGGCCGACCGTCTGCCCGGCATGGTATCGATCTACATTGACGGCATGGACTCCGAGGAGCTCATCATCAAGCTAGACGCCGCCGGCTTTGAGGTATCGGCCGGTTCTGCCTGCTCGAGCGGCAGCATGGACCCGAGCCATGTGCTCAGCGCCATGGGCATTGGTCGCGAGCAGGCACTAGGTGCACTGCGCATTTCCTTTGACGACCGCGTTAATCCGGACGATCTGGACGAGTTTGCCCAGACGCTGCTCTCGATCGCAGGTGCCGCATGATCGTCGCCGAGCTCGAGCGCGCGCTACTGGCACGCTATCCCAAGACGGACACCGAGCCTGGGACCACGTAGGACTCTCCGTTGGCGATCCGGCCGCGGAGATCACCGGCGTTGCCTGCGCACTCGATGCGACTGAAGCTAATGTTCGCCGCGCCCAAGAAGCAAGCGCCAACGTGCTGCTGACGCATCATCCCATATACATCAAGGCACCCGAGGCCTTTTGTCCGGCGGATGGCACACGTCCCCAATGCAGCGCGGCGCTCTACGAGGCAGCGCGTTGCGGCGTGAGCATCATATCGCTCCACACCAACCTGGACCGCTCGCACGAAGCCCGTGTCCGCCTGAGCAAGCTGCTGGGTGCTGCACCCGTAAGCTCACTGGAGCACGTGGACGACCCCGAAGCCACCGGCCTGGGCGCGCTTGCAACGCTCAACGACCCGTATACGCTGCGCGATCTTGCCGCCCGTGCTGCCACGGCCTTCGGAAGCGACCCGCGCGTATGGGGCGATGCCGAGCGCCCGTGCCGCACCGTCGCCATTCTGGGCGGCTCCCTGGGCGACTTTGGCGAGCTCGCCATCGCCGCGGGTGCGGATGTCGTCGTGACGGGCGAGGCGGGCTATCACGTGGCGCAGGACCTCGCTCTGCGCGGTCTGGGCGTCATCTTGCTCGGCCACGACCGCTCCGAGGAGCCGTTCGTTGATATATTGATGAACTCTGCAGTTGACGCCGGGGTCAACCCCCGTCATGCGATTAAAATACTGAACCCTTGCCAATGGTGGACTGTGACAAAAGGAGAGAACTTATGAGCGCCGGCGCTACGCTACTCAAGCTGCAACAGATCGATTTGGAGCTCGCCCGCAACAAGAGCGAACTTGCCAATATGCCGGAGCTCAAGGAGCTCGCTTCCAAGCGCAAGACCTATGTGAAGCTCAAGTCCGAGATGACCAAGCTCTACGCCCAGCGCAAGGATCTGGACATTGAGCTCGACGATCTCAACACCACCGAGATCCAGACCAACAACGCCATCGAGGGCGCCAAGAAGCGCCACGTTGACGGCTCTGACTACCGCGAGGTCCAGGATCTGGAAAACGAGCTCGCCACCCTGGCCAAGCGTCTGGATAAGATTGAGCACACCCGCAAGGACGTCGTCATCGCCCATAAGGAGGCACTCGACCGCGAGGCCCGCGCGCAGGCAATCATCACCAAATTCGAGGAAGGTGTGAAGGCCGACACCAAGGCCGCCCGCGCCAAGGCTGCCGACCTGCAGGCTCAGATTGACGCCGCTACTAAGGAGCGCACCGCGCTTGCTGCCACGCTGCCGACCGACGTGCTCACCGATTATGAGCGTCTGCTCAAGCAGTTCCGCGGTCTGGCCGTCGAGACCATCCAGGGCAACATCCCCACGGTCTGCCACACCGCGCTGCAGGCATCGTCCATGAGCGACCTGAACCACGACGGAAGCGAGATTACGCACTGCCCGTACTGCCACCGCCTGCTGGTGCTCCCGAGCAAGGAAGCTTAAACAATGGCGGCGCCCAATAATTCAATGCAACTTGAGGGAAAACCGATCCTGCTGGGCATTACCGGCGGGATCGCCGCCTATAAGTCGTGTAACATCGTGCGCCTGCTGCAAAAGCGAGGCGCCCGCGTCAAGGTCGTTATGAGCGAGCATGCCACGGAGTTTGTGGGCCCGCTCACCTTCCGCGCGCTCACCAATGAGCCGGTCGCGGTTGGGCTATTCGACGATCCTTCCGACCCCATCCACCACATTTCACTGGCGCAGGAGCCCGATCTGGTCGTCGTGGCGCCCGCAACCGCCAACATCATCGCCAAGATGTCCAACGGCATCGCCGATGACCTCATCTCCACCACGCTGCTTGCCACGCCGCGTCCCATTGTGATCGCGCCCGCCATGAACAACGGCATGTGGAAGGCCCCGGCGACGCAGGCCAACATGGCCACGCTGCGCGAACGCGGCGTCCACGTGGTAGGCCCCGGCAGCGGCTACCTTGCCTGCGGCGACGTGGACACGGGCCGCATGAGCGAGCCCGAGGACATCGTCGAGGCTGTCTGCAGGGTGCTCAATCCCGCGCCTCAGGACCTGGCAGGTAAGCGCATCGTGATTACCGCCGGTCCTACGCATGAGCCGATCGACCCCGTGCGCTTTATTGGCAACCGCTCTTCGGGCAAGATGGGCATCGCCCTGGCGGGGGAGGCTGCTCGCCGCGGTGCTGCGGTCACGCTCGTGTTGGGACCGACATCGCTCGATGTTCCCCGCGGCGTGGAGTGCGTGCGCGTGCAAACTGCCGCAGAGATGCTGCAGGCGACGCTGCGCGCCTTCCAGACGGCCGATGCGGCCATTTGTGCGGCCGCTGTCGCCGACTACACCCCCGCGGCCCCTGCCGACCATAAGCTCAAAAAGTCCAACGAACGCCTGGATCGCATCGAACTGGTCGAGACGGTCGATATTTTGGCCGAGCTCTCGCGCCAAAAGGGGGAACGGTGCGTGATCGGCTTTGCGGCCGAGACCGATAACGTCCTGGAGTACGCACAGCGCAAGCTCACCCGCAAGGGTTGCGATGCCATTATCGCCAACGATGTCTCGCGCGCCGATTCGGGCTTTGGAACCGACACTAACAAGGCCTGGATTGTGAGCACAACGGGCACGCAAGAACTTCCCGTGCTAACAAAACCCCAGCTCGCAGATACAATTTTGGACTTGCTTCAAAATTTATAAAAAAGTTCTTGCACAAGTCCAGAGTTTCGGGTTAATATACTCCCTGTTGCGAGCGAGAGCAGAGCAACAAACAAGAGCTTCGGGACGTGGCGCAGCTTGGTAGCGCACTTGACTGGGGGTCAAGGGGTCGCTGGTTCGAATCCAGTCGTCCCGACCAGAAGTTTGCA
>CABUHP010000212.1 GCA_902491415.1 uncultured Collinsella sp. | reverse complement strand
TCGACTTCTGCGACATCGACACCTTCGACATGTCCGACCCGGAGGCCTACTCCAAATACGACTGGTCGCTCTACGGCACCGTGATCAACTGCGGCGCCTACACCGCCGTGGACAGGGCGGAGACCCCCGAGGGCCGTGTCATCGCCTGGAAGGCCAACGCGACCGGCCCCGCCCTCCTCGCCCGCACCTGCGCCGGGCACGGGATCACGCTCGTGCACGTGTCCAGCGACTACGTCTTCGACGGCACCGCCGAGGTCCATACCGAGGACGAGCCCCTCAGCCCGCTTTCCGTCTACGGCCAGACCAAGGCGGCCGGCGACATCGCCGTGGCCGGCTGCCCGCGCCACTACATCATGCGCAGCTCCTGGGTCATCGGCGAGGGACACAACTTCGTGAAGACGATGAAGGCGCTCTCCGACCGCGTCGCCGACCCGGAGGACGGGCTCACGCAGGTCACGGTCGTGGACGACCAGCTGGGCCGCCTGACCTTCACGCGCGACATGGCCGAGGCCATCTTCCACGTGCTGGGGACGCACGCCCCCTACGGCACCTACGACTGCACGGGCTCCGGCGCCGTCAAGTCCTGGGCCGACATCGCCCGCGCCGTCTTCGAGGCGGCCAACGGCAACGGCGAGAAGGTCTTGCCGGTTTCGACCGCCGACTACTACGCGAACGCCGCGGGCCCCATCGCCCCGCGCCCGGTCCACTCCGCTCTCGACCTGTCCAGGCTCGAGTCGGTCGGCTTCCACATGCCCGACTGGGAGGAAGAGCTGGGGGAGTACCTCAAGACGCTCTAGCCGCTATTAACTTTTCGAGAGTAAAAGCCGCCGTTCTTTAACGGCGGCTTTTCTTGTTGGTGGCTATCTGCGCAGTGGTGCCAATAGTATTTTGCGGAAGATCTACCTCTCGCTTGGCTTGGAAGTAGGGTGGCCGGGCTGGTCATCGTAGGCGTATTTGCTGTACACGTTGACCTCCCACTGCTTTTTCTCAACCTTTGCCACAGAATCCAGGATGAATCCGGTCGCAAGGCTCAGTCCGCACAGGAACATAAACGAGGCGGCGAGCATGGCGGTGGGGAAGCGCGGGACCAGGCCGGTCTGAAAGTACTCAACAAAGATAGGAATGCCCAAAGCCAGGCCGATAATCGCGAATAAAAGCGCAACCAGACTGAAGAACTTCAGCGGGCGGTAGTCCTTGAACAGCGTGCCGATCATCGTAACGACTTTAATGCCGTCGCTCACGGTATTGAGCTTGGACTCGGAGCCTTCCGGACGGTCGCGGTACTCGATGGGTACATCTTTGATGCGCCAGCGGTGGTCGACGGCGTGAATCGAGATCTCGGTTTCGATCTGAAAGCCCTCGGAAAGCACGGGGAAGGTTTTAACGAACGGGCGGCTCATGGCGCGGTAGCCGGTCATGACGTCATCGAAGCTGTAACCATAGATCCACTTGATCATGGCGCGGACCAGATTGTTGCCAAAGCCGTGGAAGGCACGCTTGTTTTCCTCGGCGTAGGTGCCGTTGGAAAGGCGATCGCCTACGGTCATGTCGGCCGTGCCGCTGAGGATAGGCTCGCAGAGGGCTTTGGCCGCCTCGGCGGGGTAGGTGTCGTCTCCGTCGACCATCAGGTAGCAATCGGCGTCGATATCGCGAAACATCTGGCGGCACACGTTGCCCTTTCCCTGACGGGGCTCAAAGCGGACCGTGGCGCCGTGCTCGGTGGCGATGCGTGAGGTATCGTCCGACGAGTTGTTGTCATAGACATAGACCGTCGCCTGCGGAAGCTCGCGGTGAAAGTCGTCGATGACTTTGCCGATCGTGAGCGCTTCGTTGTAGCAGGGGATGATGACGGCGATGGAATCAGAATTCACTCAATGCTCCTTATACATTCAATCCTTGAAAGTATAGCCGTTTGGGCTTGGCATCCTAAGATGTGGGTTAGTTCTCCAGTTTTGTTGCGCGATTCGTTTGCATGGCCGTCGGGTCTATACTGTTCGTTTGTCAACGATTACGAGTAAAGGAGTTGCATCCGTGTCGGATCAGACAAAGCAACAAGAAACTCGCAGTCTGCCTGCGACGTTTGCTAAGAACGAATTTGAGAAGGACGCGTTTATCCTTCGTCAGCTGGTTACCAAGGATTTTAAGATTAAGTATCGCCGTAGCGTTCTGGGCGTCGCATGGTCGGTGCTCAACCCGCTGCTGATGATGATCGTCATGGCCATCGTGTTCTCGACGATTTTCGCCCAGGGCCGCAATGGCTCAATTACGCCCGAGATGTACCCGCTGTACTTGATCGTGGGTAACGTCACCTTTGCCGTCATGTCCGAGTCCACGAACCAGGCCCTGACGTCGATCGTGGGTGCTGCCCCGCTGCTCAAGAAGGTTAAGGTGCACCGCTGGGTCTTCCCAGTACAGAAGGTGCTCTTCTCGCTGGTTAACTTTGCCTTCTCGCTGGTCGCCGTTGCCATCGTTATGCTGTGGTTCCACGTTATGCCTTCTTGGCACCTGATTCTGTTGCCGGTCTGCCTACTGCTGCTTATGTGCTTCTGCATGGGCCTGGGCATGATGCTCTCCGCCCTCACGGTCTTCTTCCGCGATGTCATGCATCTGTGGAGCGTCGTCATTACGGCGTGGACTTACATCACGCCTATTTTCTGGACGACCGACTTCGTTGCGCAAATGCCGCATCTCGTGCGCATTCTGGTCTATGCGAACCCCATGTACAACTACCTGCAGTTTATGCGTGATATCTTCCTGTTCCAGACCACGCCCTCGCTTATGACGTTTGGTATGTGCGTCGCTTGGGCGGTTCTTGCGCTTGTTATTGGCTACACCGTGTTCCATAAATCCGAGCGCAAGTTCATCCTCTACATCTAAGGAGTGCTGTGATGACTGAATCTGTTGTTGATTACAGCGAGCAGCCTCTGGCTGTCGAGGTCGACGACGTCACCATGATCTTTAACATGGCGTCCGAGTCGCTGACCAACCTCAAGGAGTACTTCATCAAGCTTGCCAAGCACGAGTTGTTCTTTGAGGAGTTTAGGGCGCTTAAGCACATCTCGTTCGATATTCATCGCGGCGAAGTTGTCGGTCTGGTTGGCACCAATGGTTCCGGTAAGTCTACGATGCTCAAGATTATCGCCGGTGTGCTTGAGCCTAGCGAGGGCAGCGTTAAGGTGCACGGTAACATTGCGCCGCTGATTGAGCTTGGTGCCGGTTTTGACCCCGAG
>CABUHP010000211.1 GCA_902491415.1 uncultured Collinsella sp. | reverse complement strand
GCCCTGCAGACGAGGGCCAAAGGCGACATTCTCGTAGATGGATTTGGGAAACGGGTTGGGCTGCTGAAAGATCATGCCCACGCGACGACGGAGATCGACCGGGTCGACACCCTCGGCATAGATATCGTTGCCGTCGAGCGTCATGGTGCCCTCGACGCGCGTACCCTCGATCAGGTCATTCATGCGGTTGATGCAGCGCAAAAACGTCGACTTGCCGCAGCCCGAAGGGCCAATGAAGGAGGTGATGGCGTTTTTGGCGATGTTGAGGTCAAGCCCCGTCAGCGCATGAAAGTCACCGTACCAAAAGTTGAAATCCTTGGCCGTAATGGCCGCTTGCTCCAACGCGGGAGCGGACTGATAAACGGACATGGGACTCCTTAACTAGCGACGCTTACGCGACAGGAAGCGCGCAAACAGGTTGAAGGCCAAAATGATCACCATCAGCAAGAGCGCAGTGCCGTAGGCTGCGTTCATGTTGATGCCGTCGTTGGCAAGCAGGTACAGGTGAACCGTCATGGGGCGGCCGGAATCGAGCGGCGAAATAGGCAGGTTGATGGCCTGGCCCATGGTGTAGAGCACCACCGCGGTCTCGCCAATGGCACGGCCGATGGCGAGGACGATGCCCGTGGCAATACGGCCAAAGGCAGAAGGAAGCACGATCTTGGAGACAACCTGCCACTTGGTGGCGCCCAGGCCGTACGCGCCCCAACGGATATAGCGCGGAACGGCGCGAATGGCCTCTTCGGTGGTGCGCATGACGATGGGGAGCATCAAGAGCGCGAGTGCCAGAGCGGCAGAGACCATCGAAAGGCCCAGGCCCATAGCCTCGACAAACAAGGCGTAGCCAAACAAGCCCATAACGATGGAGGGCACCGAGGCCAAAGCGTCAGCAGCGTAGCGAATGAGCTCGACGACCTTGCCCTGCTTGGCGTACTCGGCCAGATAGACGGCTGCCAGCACAGCGATCGGCGTGCAGATAAGCATGGCGAGCGCCGTCACGTAGACGGTCGAGACGATCGTGGGCCAAATACCGCCCTCGGCGTTGACGCCCTGGGGCCAACCGAAGATAAAGTCGAGCGAGATGTGTGGCAGGCCGTTGATGACCACGTAGGCGATGATAGCGACCAGCACCAGCGTGGTGATGTAGGCAGCGGCACGGAACACGCCAAGCATGATCTTGTTGGACAGGTCCTTGTTGATGCGGCCCTTCTTGCCGTGGGAAAGGGCACGCTTGATGCGCTCGCGCGACGAGGTCGTATCGACCGTCGTGTCAACGGAATCGGACATAGCCTACCCCCTCTTCTTCTTGGAAATCAGACGGACGATGCCCACCAGCGTGGCGGAGATGATAAACAGGACCACACCCATGCCGAACAGCGCCGAGCGGTGCAGACCCGAGGAATAGCTCATGTCGAGCGCAATCTGGCTCGTGAGCGTCGAGATGGGGCTCGCAATGCTGTCGGGAATAACCGGGGCGTTACCTACGACCATGAGCACGGCCATGGTCTCGCCGATGGCACGGCCCATACCCAGCACGATGGCATCAACGATACCCAGCTTCGCGGCAGGTAGCACGACCTTATAGATGGTCTGCCACTTGGTGGCGCCCATGGCATACGATGCCTCGCGAATGCCCATGGGAATGGAATTGAGAGCATCGATGGTGAGCGTGGTGATGGTAGGGACGATCATGATGGCGAGCACAAACCACGCCGTCAGCGCACCAAAACCAAGGCCGCCGGTCAGTTGTGCGATAAACGGGCGGATGATGATCATGCCAAAGAAGCCGTAGATGATGGAGGGTATGCCCGCCAGCAGGTCAACGGCAGGGCTGATGAGCTTGCGCACGCGCTTGCTGGCAATCTCGACCAGGTAAACGGCCGTACCCACGCCCAGCGGCACGCCCATGGCGAGCGCACCGACGGTCACCAGACCCGAGCCGGCAAGCAGCGACAAGATGCCGTAGTGGCCCTCAGAGGGCGCCCACGTAAAGCTAAAGAAATCCGCCAGACCGATGTCGGTAAAGACGGGCAGCGCCGAGTACGTGGTAAAGACAAAAATCAAGATGACGGTAACGACCGCCAAGAACGCGCAGGCAAAGAAGATCCACTTCAGCGCCTTCTCCTTGATATAGGTACTGCGCGATACGAGCGCCAGCTCGCGCTTCTTGGGCGCCTGAGCATTCTGCTCAGTCTGGGAGTTTTCCTGTGCTTCCATGCTACTCACTCCCCTTCTCGTCGTTGGTGACGGGAATAAAGCCCGCCTCGCGAATCTGCTTGTCCATCTTTTCGGACGTCACGTAGTCGATGTAATCCTGCGCCCGCTGCGAGGGCACACCCTTCACAAAGAAGTAAAGGTCGCGCGAGATGGGATAGCCGCCGCTCGCGACCGTCTTCTCGGACGCCTCAACATGATTGACCGAGACGGCCTTGACCGAGGTCTTGGCGTTGAGGCTATCGACGAAGCCCAGCGAAATGTAGCCAATGGCACCGCGCGAACGAGATACCACGTCGCGCACCTGGCCCGTGCCCGAAAGAACGGCCGAGCGGCGATCGAACGGGGTGCCGTCCATCACGATGGTGCGAAAGGCCTCACGCGTGCCGGACGCCTCATCTCGGTTGATGACCTGAATCCTCAGGTCCTCGCCACCGACTTCTTTCCAGTTGGTGATCTTGCCGGCGTAGATATCGCGGAGCTGCTCGGTCGAGAGGTTATCGACGGGGTTATCGTCGTTCACGATGACCGCGATACCGTCGTGGGCAATGACGATGGGAGTCAGGCTCAGATCCTGTTCGTCGGCATTGAGTCCACGGGAGGAGCTGGCGATATCGGCCGTGCCGGCGCTGACGGCCTCGATGCCAGCGGAAGAACCCAAACCGGAAACGAGCACGTCGATGCCGGTCTCCTCCTTAAAGCCCTCGGCCGCAATCTCGGCGATAGGAAGGCAGGTCGTGGAGCCGGCGACGGTAATGGAAGAGGTAGAAGATCCCGAAGAACAGGCGCACAGCGTAAGCGTAAGCACAGCGGCGCTCAGGACCGATACGATCTTTCTCATAGCATCACGCCGATCGCAGCATGGCGCCCACAAGTGCCGTCCTCGTTACGGTAGGAATAAAAGCGGTCGTTCTGACGCACGGTCGAAAGCTGGGTATCCACGATATTATCCGTGTCGACACCGACATCTACCAGCGCCTCGCGAATGGCACCGGAAAGATCGAGCATGCGAGAGGTACTCGCATCGATGCA
>CABUHP010000210.1 GCA_902491415.1 uncultured Collinsella sp. | reverse complement strand
AATGCCCTCGGCTGCCATGGAATCCAGGAAGCATGCGGCCAGACGGCCCAGGCCGCCGTTGCCCAGCGCCGGATCGGGCTCCTGGTTCTCGATGACGGACAGGTCGAAGCCCATGTCGTCGAGCGCCTCGGCGACCATGTCGCGCACGCCAAAGTTAAGCAGGTAGTTATCGAGCAGGCGGCCGATCAAAAACTCGATCGAGAAGTAGTACACGCGCTTTTTGCCCTCGGCGGCTGCACGGGCGTCACTCTTGGTGGCAACGGTGCGTGCCTTCTCGGCCACGAGCTTGGCCAGGGCGTTAAAGCGGTCGAGGTCGCTGGCGGCCTCGACGCTCTTGCCGCTGATGCTCATGACGGCATCGCGATAGAGCTCGGTAAACTCCTGCTTGTTGTCGAAGATCTTATTCATACGTTCCTTTCCCCCGGGGATGTTTCTCCCGGAACGGTTATGACATGTATCCTACGCCCCCGCGGGGCGGGTAATTACAGTGGTAACGCCTTTGTTACGCTTTCTTGGCAGGAGCCTTAACAGCAGCTGCCTTGGCCTTGGGAGCAGCCTTTTTAGTGGCTGCCTTCTTGGCCGTGATGGACTTGGCCGAAGCCTTGGCAGCGGGCTTGGCGCCCATCGCCTTAGCCGGAGCCTTCTTAGCAGCCGCGGTCTTGGGCTTCACCGAGGACGTGCGCTTGCGCGTCGCCTTCTTGGGCTCCTCGACCACGGGCGGCTTATAGCTGCTGGGACCGCGGCGCTTAAGCACCACGCCTGCCAGGCCGGGAACCTTCATCTCGATGGAGTCCATCTGCCCGTTCCAGGGATAGGGTTCGCTCGAGCAGGTGTAGGGCTCCTCACCGGCGTATCCGCTGCCACCGAACTCGGGACGGTCGGAATCAAAGATGACCTCCCAGTCGCCCTCGCGCGGCACGCCCACGCGGAAGCTCTCGTAGCTCGCCGGGTCAAAGTTGATCAGGATCACCAGGTCGTCATCAACGTCCTCGCCCTGGCGTACAAAGCTCACGATGGACTGCTTGGAGTTGTCAGCGTCGATCCAGGTGAAGCCGTCGTCGGTGTAGCCGCGCTCGTACAGGGCGGGCTCGGCGGTGTACAGGTGGTTGAGCGCCTTAATGAACGCCTGATGATGACGATGGGTCTCGTACTCCTCGGTCAGGAACCACTGGATGGACTCGTAGTAGCGCCACTCAATAAACTGGCCGATCTCGTTGCCCATAAAGTTGAGCTTGGCACCGGGATGCGTCATTTGGTAGAAGGCCAGCGTGCGCAGGCCGGCAAACTGGCGCCACCAGTCGCCTGGCATGCGGCCGATCAGCGAGCACTTGCCGTGCACGACCTCGTCGTGGCTCAGCGGGCAAATGAAGTTCTCGGTAAAGGCGTACATGATGGAGAACGTGAGCAACCCGTGGTTGCCGGGACGCCACGGAAAATCGGTCTGCATGTAGTGCAGGGTGTCGTTCATCCAGCCCATGTCCCACTTGTAGTGGAAGCCCAGGCCGCCGTCCTGCGGCGGATAGGTCACAAGCGGCCACGCGGTGGACTCCTCGGCCATCATCATCACGTCGGGGTAATGCGCCTCTACAGCGCAGTTGACCTGGCGGATAAACGCGCTGGCGTCCAGGTCCTCCTCGGTACCGTACTTGTTGAACTTCTTTTGGCCCGGATCGTCGATGCCAAAGTTGAGGTACAGCATGCTGGATACGCCGTCCATGCGAATGCCGTCAACGTGGAAGTTCTCGAGCCAATACAGCACATTGGAGACCAGGAAGGAACGGACCTCGCCACGGGCGAAGTCGAACTTGTGCGTGCCCCAGTTGGGATGAATCTCGTGCTCAAACAGCATGTGGCCGTTAAAGGTGGCAAGGCCGTGGGAGTCGGCGCAAAAACCGCCGGGCACCCAGTCCATGATCACGCCGATGCCCGCCTCGTGGCACGCATCGATAAAGTGCATGAGCTGCTGCGGGTTGCCGTAGCGCGACGTGGCGGCATAGTATCCGGTCGTCTGGTAACCCCAGGAGCCGTCGAAGGGATGCTCCATAAGCGGCATGACCTCGATATGTGTGTAGCCCATGTCGCGCACGTAGTCCACGAGCTCCACCGACAGGTCGTCGTAGGTGTAGAACTCGCCGCGCTGGGCGGGGAAGGGATCCATGGGACCGGGGTAGTTGCCGTACTCGTCCGGCTCGCCCTGCGGCGCGTCGCCGTGGCGCTTCCACGAGCCAATATGCACCTCGTAGATGTTAAGCGGCTGCGACATGTGGTTGTGGCCGGCGCGGCGCTTGAGCCACGCGGCGTCGTTCCACTTGTAGCCATCGAGGGTCCACAGCACGCTCGCGGTACCCGGGGGGCACTCGGCCTTAAAGGCATACGGATCGGCCTTGTAGAGCTTCTCGCCCTCGTTGGTCTCGATGAGATATTTATAGAGCTGGCCCTGCTCGGCACCAGGAATAAAGCCTTCCCAAATAGCGCTCGTATGCACGGGCAACAGCGGGTTGGCTTCCTCATCCCAGTCGTTAAATTCGCCAATGACATGGACGCTCTTTACGTCGGGCGCCCAAACGCAAAAGCGCCAGCCGCGCGTGCGCTGCTGCGTGTCGGGATGCGCGCCCATCTTTTCCCAGCTGCGTTCCCACATACCAATGCCAAACAGATAGACATCGTCCTTGGAGAGTTCCGGTGCGTGCGGGGCGGCTTTACGGGTAGCGGGCTTTTTGGTTGCTGGCTTTAGCTTTGTATCGCTCACGTTTGATCCCATCATGACGCGGCAGCGTGTTGCCTTGGTGACTAGATGCGAAAGGTCCAAGGCTGCACGAATCGAAGGGACGGCGAAGTTTCTGTGATTCGTTCCACCTCGCGTGCTCGGTGGAACTTTCGGCAGAAACTACGATAACACCTGTGCGTTAGTTTTATGGACGAAAGCGGATTTGCGGGGGCGTTTAATCGGTAAGCGACATGTTTATACCACTGGCAGAATTGCCGTGGTAAAACTCTTGACAGTTTTACCAATTTGGGTTTCAAAATTGTTTGGCTGACGTTTGGTAAAACGTTTTTAGCAGGATGTTTACCATTTGATATCGAAAGGTTCGTTTATGTCCCATACCGCCGCTCCCAAGGTTGCTTTTATTTTCGATTGCGACGGCACGCTGGTTAATAGCACCCCCGTTTGGGCTTATGCTCAGCCAGAGTTATTGCACCGCCACGGGATTGACGTGACCGTGGATGACTTTGCCCAATTTGAGCACCTGTCGCTGGAGGACGAGTG
>CABUHP010000209.1 GCA_902491415.1 uncultured Collinsella sp. | reverse complement strand
GCCTGGGCGCAGTTAAAGCCACGTGCGTGGTATTCGGCAGCCTGAGCCTGACAGGCGGTGATATCGAGCTGGGCCGTATCGATCTGCTTCATCGTTGTCTCCTTGGTCACGGTGTACCCGCCTATGGTACCCGTGACGGTGCGTGTAATCATCGAGAGCTTCATGGATGCCTCATTTTATCTATCGAGCAAATGCCCAAGGCTTGAGATAAATACCCCTGATCAATTAGTCACATAACCTACCTTTGGGATGGGTTGAGAGGGGTGCGGGGTAGCGGTATCGTGGACCGAATAAAAATAAAACCCAGGCAAGGGAGCTAGATATGAGCAAGCAGACCATCGGTACGACGTGTGTTCAGGGCGGCTATCACCCGGGAGATGCCGAGCCGCGTCAGGTGCCCATCTACCAATCCACCACGTGGAAGTACGACACGTCGGAGCATATGGGCAAGCTGTTTGACCTGGAGGAGTCGGGCTACTTCTACAGCCGTTTGCAGAACCCCACGTGCGATCTGGTTGCCGCCAAGATCTGCGAGATGGAGGGAGGCACTGCCGCGATGCTCACGAGCTCGGGCATGGCTGCGAATTTCCTCGCGATCTTTAACGTGGCCGGTGCCGGCGATCATGTGGTCGCGAGTTCTGCCATTTACGGCGGTACGTATAACCTGCTCGCCCACACCATGGGCCGCATGGGCGTGACCTGCACGTTCGTCGCCCCCGACTGCACTGATGAGGAGCTCGAGGCAGCCTTTGAGCCCAATACCAAGCTCGTCTTTGGCGAGACGATCGCCAATCCCGCCCTCGCCGTGCTCGATATTGAGCGCTTTGCCAAGGCCGCACATGACCACGGCGTGCCGCTGATGGTCGACAACACCTTCCCGACGCCCGTGATGTGCCGTCCCTTTGAGTGGGGCGCCGACATCGTTACGCACTCCACCACCAAGTACATGGATGGACATGCTGCCTACCTGGGCGGCGTGATCGTTGACCACGGCCAGTTTGACTGGATGGCCCATGCGGATAAGTTCCCGGGTCTCACCACGCCCGACGAGAGCTACCACGGCGTGACGTATGCCAAGAAGTTCGGTCGCGAGGGCGCCTTCATTACCAAGGCCACCGCGCAGCTCATGCGCGATCTTGGCCCCATGCAGAACCCGCAGGCGGCATTCTTCTTGAACAGCTCGCTCGAGAGCCTGCATGTGCGCATGCCGCGTCATTGTGAGAACGGCCTGGCCGTTGCCAAGTTCCTGCAGAGTCATCCCAAGGTACGCTTCGTGAGCTATCCGGGCCTAGAGGGCGATAAGTACTATGACCTGGCTCAGAAGTACATGCCCAACGGTACCTGCGGCGTCGTGAGCTTTGGCTTTAACGGTGGTCGCGCGGCGGCTGAGACCTTTATGAAGAGCCTTAAGCTCGCCCAGATCGCCACGCATGTGGCCGACGCCCGCACTTGCTGCCTGCATCCCGCTAATGCCACGCACCGCCAGATGAACGATGAGGAGCTCATCGCCTGTGGCATCTCCGCCGATATGGTACGCTTGTCGTGCGGCCTCGAGGACACGGCCGACTTGATTGCCGACCTTGAGCAGGCACTCGAGCAGTGCTAGGCTAGCGTTCGCATAAGGCGCCGATGCTGGCAGAAAGCTTCGGCGACCTTTCGTTCCGATTCCGTAGGCGGGACCCCAATCGCGGCTGTTTGCTGGCGATTGGGGCCCCGTTTTTGCCTTGCGCCACTCGAAAGGATGGATATGGAGAAAACCGCAGAGCGGCTGCGCCGCGAGCAAATTGCCCTTGAGGGCGACACCCATGGCAAGAACAAATGGGCGATTCTGTTTACCGTGCTCATCATGACGTTTATGTCGTGTCTGGATTCGACCGTCGTGACCGTGGCGTTGCCCGTGATGCAAAAGGAGCTGGGCGTGGGCCTCGACCGCATCCAGCTGGTGAGCTCGGTGTACCTGCTTGCGACATGCGTGGCTATGCTGCCGTTTGGTCGCTTGGGCGACGTGCGCGGCAAGGTGGGCGTATTCCAGCTGGGCGTAATCGTTTTTACGGCCGGCTCGCTGCTTTGCGGCCTTTCGGGTTCGCTCGAGGTTCTTATCCTGGCACGCATTGTTCAGGGCGTCGGTTGCGCGGCGGCCATGGCTAACAACATGGGCATCATCACCGAGTCGTTTCCGGCGCGCGAGCGCGGTCGTGCCATGGGTATTCTCGCGACCTTTGTGGCCCTCGGCATGATGTGTGGCCCCGTGCTCGGCGGCATGCTGGTGGCAAGCTTTCCCTGGGAGAGTATCTTCCTCATCAACCTGCCTATTGGCGTGATCTCGTTTATCGTGGGGCTCTACACACTGCCGCATGTTAGGCCAGAGGTCGGCGAACGCCCCATGCCCCTTGCCGAGGCCGCTCGTCGCTGCTTTGCAAATTCGGCCTTCACCATCAACCTTGCCTGCATGCTCATTGTGTTCGTTGGTATTGGCGCATCCGAGTTTATCCTGCCGTTCTATTTTCAGGACGCCCACGGCTTTGGTTCCGACATTTCCGGATTGCTCTTTTTGGCGCTGCCGATGGTGAATGCCTTTATCGGTCCGCTATCGGGTACGGTTTCGGACCGTGTTGGATGCGAGGGCCCCACGGCGGTCGGCCTGGGCGTGTATGTGTGCGGTCTCTTTGCAGTAAGCACGCTCGACGAGCACTCTTCTATCCCTGTGATCGTGTGCTGCGTCGCATTTATGTCGTGCGGTACGTCGATTTTCCAGAGCCCCAACAACTCGCTGTACATGGGCTCGGCTCCGCGCGAGGCACTTGGCTTTGCGGGTAGTCTGGGTAGCCTGGCGCGTTATGCGGGTATGGCACTCGGCATTACGGTGGCGTCGAATATCCTGTATGGACAGATGAGCGTGGCGATGGGCGAGGCCGTGACCAGTTTTGTTGCAGGACGTCCGGATGTGTTCCTGTTTGGTTTCCGTTCGGTGTTCTATGTGTTGATGGCTGTGGCCGCTGTGGGCTTTGCGCTTGCCATGGTGCGTTTGGTGAAGATGCGCGCCCGCCATTAGCGTGTTGGGAGGCTGTCTGCCACGATTCGCGCCGTCCCAAAAAGACTGGTTTGTGGTGCGATGCGGCTTGTGGGACGGGCGGGGGTCGGTCCGTGGTAGACTATCGAACAACGTTTATTAATCGCGCGGTATCGTTGCCGCGAGAAGGGGTTGCGCCATGCAGGAGCTTGAGGATCGTATTCGCCATGACGGCATCGTAAAGGCCGGTAACGTCCTTAAGGTTGGTGCCTTCCTCAACCACCAATGCG
>CABUHP010000208.1 GCA_902491415.1 uncultured Collinsella sp. | reverse complement strand
ATCTGATGCAGCACCTCATCAAGCTGGGCGAGAAGATTAGCGGCAAGACCTATGACGCCGACGATTACTCTGGCGCCAGCCGCTCCCTGCGTATCATCGCCGACCACTCCCGTGCCGTCGACTTTATGATCTCGGACGGCATCCTTCCCGGTAACGAGGGTCGCGAGTACGTCCTTCGCCGCCTGCTCCGTCGTGCCGTGTTCCACGGTCGCCTGCTGGGCATCGAGGGCGCCTTCCTGACCAAGTTCATCGACGAGGTTAACGCTCAGATGGGTGAGGCTTATCCCGAGCTGCTCAAGAATGTCGCGCTCGTCAAGGGTATCGTCGCCTCCGAGGAGGAGCGCTTCTCCACGACGCTCGACAACGGCCGCGTCTATCTGGACGAGGCCCTGGCAGCGCTTGCCGAGGGCGCCGTGCTTCCGGGCGATGTCGCCTTTAAACTGCACGACACCTTTGGTTTCCCCATCGATCTGACCGTCGAGATCGCCGGCACCGCTGGCCACGACGTCGATATGGACGGCTTCACTGCCTGCATGGAGGACCAGAAGGCCCGCGCCCGCGCCAATGCCAAGGGCGACGCCTGGGGCAGCTTCAACGACGTGTGGGTCGAGCTTTCGGACAAGGTCGCAGCGACCGAGTTCGACGGCTATGACAACGATGTGATCGAGGGCGCCAAGGTTGTCGCCATCGTGCGCAACGGCGAGTCCGTCGAGTCCGCTGCCGCCGGCGAGGATGTCGAGGTTGTGCTCGACCGCACCCCGTTCTATGCCGAGATGGGTGGCCAGCAGGGCGATGCCGGCAAGCTTTCCGCCGAGGGCGTTGTTCTGACCGTTGCCGACACCAAGAACCACAACGGCCTGTATGTCCACGTCGCGCACGTTGCCGAGGGCACGCTGGCTGTCGGTGCCGCTGTTACCGCCGCGCTCGACGCCGAGCGCCGTGGCTTCCTGCGCCGCAACCACACCGCCACGCACCTGCTCGACGCTGCCCTTAAGCAGGTCCTGGGCGAGCACGTCTCCCAGGCCGGCTCGCTGGTGACGCCCGAGCACCTACGCTTTGACTTCACGCACTTCGAGGCCCTGTCCTCCGAGCAGCTCAAGGCTGTCGAGGACCTGGTCAACCAGCAGATCTTCGCTTCCAAGCCGGTCGTGACCCGTGTCATGGGCATCGACGAGGCTAAGGCTGCCGGCGCTGTCGCTCTGTTTGGAGAGAAGTACGGCGATGTCGTCCGCGTCGTCTCCGTGGGCGCCGAGGACCAGCCGTTCTCCCGCGAGCTCTGTGGTGGCACCCATGCCGCCAATACCGCAGAGATTGGTCTGTTCAAGATCATTTCCGAGTCCTCCACGGGCTCCAATGTCCGCCGTATCGAGGCCGTGACCTCTAAGGGTGCCCTCGACTACATGGCCGACCGCCTGGCGCTCGTTGACGCCGCCGCCGCTGCGCTCAAGTGCCGCGTCGACGAGGTTCCCGCCCGCGTGGAGAACCTGCAGGCTGAGCTGCGCGAGACGTCCAACAAGCTCAAAAAGGCTCTGACCGGTGGCTCCTCCGACGCCATCTCCAGCGCCATCGAGGGCGCCGTCGAGCTCGACGGCTATAAGCTCGTTGTCGCTGAGCTCCAGGGCCTTGAGGCTGCCGACCTGCGCAACGTATGGGATACCGTGCATCAGAAGGTCGCCGGCCCTGTCGCTTGTGTCGTCGCCAGCGTGACTGAGAAGGGCACTCCGGCCCTGCTCGCTGCCGGCTCCGATGACGCCGTCAAGGCCGGTTTCCACGCCGGTAACGTGATCAAGCAGATCGCGGGTCTGGTCGACGGTCGCGGTGGCGGTCGTCCCAACATGGCCCAGGCCGGTGGCAAGAATGCTGCCGGCATCGCCGATGCCCTCGCGGCCGCTAAGACCGCGCTCGGCGCCTAAGAATCTAAGAAGTCGCTGTGGTTGCGCTCGCGCTGGACATAGGGGAGACCAGGATTGGCATCGCCGTCTCGAGCCGTGATGGCAAGATGGCGATGCCTGTCAAGGTGCTTCCGGCTGCCGAGGTCACCGGTATGGCCAAGACGTTCCGCTACCTGGTTGAGGACTATGAGCCCGACATCCTGGTAAGCGGACGCCCCCTGACCATGGCCGGTGAGCCCGGCCCCCAGGCCGAGCGCGTTGCCGTCGTGGCGCAAAAGATTGCCGACGAGCTCGATCTTCCGCTGGAGTTTGAGGACGAACGTCTGTCCTCGCAAGAGGCCAAGCGTATCCTGCGCGAGCAGGGCCTCAACGAAAAGCAGATGAGGGGCAAGATCGACATGATTGCCGCCAGCCTGTTTTTGCAGACGTGGCTCGATCGTAAAAACGAGGAGGTTTCGCATGTCTAGCGCTTCCGATCCGCGCCAGCAGAATCGTACACGGCAGCCGGCGTCGCGCCCTGCCCAGCCTGGCCAGCGTCCGGCACAGCCGACGCAGCGCGCAGCTCAGTCTGCCGCGCGCTCGGTGCAGTCCTTCTCTCATTCGGCCCAACCTGTTCAACGGACGGGTCAGCAGCCTTCTGCTCGTTCGGTTCAGCATTCGGCTTCTCACGCGGCTCAACAGCCCACTGCTCGTACGGCCCAGCCTGCAGGCGGTACCCGCTTTAAGCAGCAGGCACCTACCCAGCGAACTCAGGCCCCTCAATCGCATTCGCATCACGCTCGCGGTTCGCATGGCGTTGCTCCGGCGACCCGCTTGAGCTACAACACGCATGCTCGTCGCGGTGCTCAAAAGAAAAGCTCCCCGGTGCCTATGATTATCGGCGTTGTGGTGGCGGTGCTCGCGCTTGCTGCGATCGCTTTCTTTGTCGTGCCGGCCGTCAAGGGCTTCTTTGCCGGTGAGGATACGAAGGTCACGGCTGGTCAGCAGGTTACGGTGACCATTCCCGATGGTGCTTCAGGCGATACGATCGCCTCGATTCTCTCCGAGAACCATATCGTAGAAAATCCCAAGGATTACTATGCGGCGGTGAAAAAGCTCAACGCCGATATGTCGCTCAAGCCCGGTGATTATTCGTTCACCACACTCATTGATGCGACCAAGGTTGTTCAGCAGCTCATGGAAGGCCCCAACGCGGGCTCCAGTGCGCTGACTATCCCTGAGGGCCTGACGGTCGATCAAGTCGCCGACCGTGTGGCCCAGGCCTACGACAGCATCTCTAAGGAAGACTTCCTCAACCAGGCCAAGGCCTCCAACTACGTGGACGACTATAGCTTCCTTAAGGGCGCCGCCAACGATTCGCTCGAGGGTTTCTTGTTCCCCAAGACCTATTCGTTGGGTGATTTGCCGACGGCCGATGGCGTGATTCGCGCTATGCTCGATCAG
>CABUHP010000207.1 GCA_902491415.1 uncultured Collinsella sp. | reverse complement strand
CGGCATACCGGCATCCGAGGCAAAGGCGAGGGTCTCCCCCGCCAGCAGGCGGTCGACCAGGCCGGCTGCGCGACTTGCGATCACGTTCTCGTCGCAACGAACGAGCGGCTTGGAGATGCCTAGGTGCATCAGCAACTTTGAGGTCACACGCGTGTCCTCGCAGCAGACGGCGTCGGCAGCGGCAAATGCCTCGCCGACGCGCGGAGACAAGTCGCCCAGGTTACCGATGGGCGTACCGACCACATAAAGTTTGCCCGTGCGGGCGCTGTTTTGCGTCATATCAACCTATTCAATCATGCCGCGCTCGAGCGTGCCGAGTGCCGCGCGGGCGTCCCATGCTGCAATACGCTTCTCGGTCTTCCATGTTTGGAAGAACCAGCCAGCCGCCGGCGCAAACGATGCCAGCTGGTTGGCGATGAACACGCGCTCGTAGGCATTGCGGCCCTCGGGCGTAACCGATGAGTTGGCAAAAATCGCCGCACCCGACCATTCACCCACCAAAACGGGGAATCCGGTCGAGATTGCCTCCTTGAGCTCACGCTTGTTGCGCGAAATCGCCGTCGTCAGCCCGCGGGGGCTCGTGATGTCGAGCGCATGTTCGTCGCGGTAATGGTACAGGTGAAGGTCCATGTAGACGTTCTTGTACTTGGCGCCGCGCATAAAATGCTTCCACTCGCTGGGATGCCCCGACGACGAGAAGACGACGATCTTATCCTCGGGCATATACGAACGGACGAGCTCGTAGGCATCGCGATAGAAGTTGCGCAGGTAGTGCGCCGGAATGCCATCCGTCATGGTAAAGAGGCTCTTGCGAACGCTCATCTGCGGCGTGTCCAGCAGTTCAATGCCCAGCAGGCTCTCGGCCTCGCCGTAGCGATCGGCCAGGCGCTCGAGCACGTCGAGTGCGACATGACGGCCGTTGGTGGACGAATGCCACTCCGCAACGACTTCCGGCGTAGTGGGCGAATCATTGGAATCGCCCTGGCCGCCGGGCACCGTCGCCAGATCGAGCAGCACGCGGATGTTGTACTTGGCAGCCCACTCAATCGCGCGGTCGATATAGTCGACGACCGAGATATAGGAAGCATCGGACTCCTGCGAGCCAAAGGCATACCAGGGCACCGGCAGGCGCACGGCGTTGAGGCCGATCTGCGCCATGCGGCGAAAGTCGTCCTCGCTCACAAATGTCTCGTAGTGACGGCGCATACGCTCGTTATAGGCAGCGGTACCCATGGCCTCCTGCAGCTCGGCTGCATTGGATGCACCGGTCGCCGCGTACAGCGACGGGGTCACCCAAGGCTCGGGAATAAACCAGCCAGAGAGATTAACGCCGAGTATCCTCTCCATCACTGCCCCCTTCGGATCATGCAGGTCGAACCCGCATCGTATTGCGTAGGATAAGTATCGTTTTGAGTATACCCGCGTGTGCGGACAGGCGACCGAACGGTCTGCAAAGTGACGCGAAAGTGGGAGGAATGTCTGGGCGGGCCCGAGATGTGCACGCACGTCGGAAGTAAGCGCCGGAAAGCGCATCCCACTCTGAAGCCAAATTCCGGGACGCAATTTCCGCAGAGCCCTCAATAAAAGAAAAGGACCCCTTTGCAGAGGTCCTAGTCAATTCAAGGTGGCGGGGAAGGGAATCGCGTCCGCGCGCCGCGCGGACGGACCGCTGTGGCGCTTACGCGCCTTGCGAGCTGCGCTGGCAAACGCTTACGCGTTTACTCAGCTCCGCGCCCTCACGGGGTTCGATTCCATGTGGAGGCTGTATAAAAGAAAAGGACCCCTTTGCAGAGGTCCTAGTCAATTCAAGGTGGCGGGGAAGGGAATCGAACCCCTGACACGAGGATTTTCAGTCCTCTGCTCTACCAACTGAGCTACCCAGCCATTTGAGGTGTGCCTTGTTTCAAGGCTTGATTAGTATAACCAAGGACGCGTTCCGGTCAACCGAGAATTTTAAAAAAGTTTTTGAGCACAGCCTCGGTTCTATAAATCGGCACGTCAGAGACATCAGCCGGCAGCAAGAAGTTTTTCGCTCAGAGCCGCACGGGCAAACTCACTTGGCGTCATCCCCTCGGCAGCCGCCCGTCGACGAATGGCCTCCTTCATTCCCAGAGGAATCTTGACCGACAGCGTTGCCGTCCCCTCACCTGAGAGTGGGGGCCGTCCATGCACGATCCCACCAACGGTGTGTTCGCCATCCGGAAACTCTCCGCGCTCGTACGACTCGCACCACGCGTCAATCATTTCATCTGTTACAACCTGACCATTAGCGGCCGTATACGTCTTGTCCATCATCGACCCCTTTGCCGAGCCTGTTCAATCTCCTGCCAAAATTTCTTCTGGACTGGAGACAAGGCATGAATGATAAGCCACCCACGGACAAGCTCGACCGCGACAAGCTCCACGCTTCGTCCGTCTGGGAGCCATCCAATCGCAAGCCATCTCGGCGGCTCGTCCTTCGACTCGCGACGAATGCACTCAGTAACCGCAAGCCAAGCGCTAAGCACCTGCTGTTCTGTCAGGTGCTTTTTAGCGTTGGGATGGATCTCAACATCCATGCATCTTCTCCTCCATCTTACCCAATTTCGTATGACGAAAGTCCGCTGTCGCCAATTCTTAAGCCGGCACGCGTTGGAGAGCAGGGGTCGAAACAATGATTGAAGAGCGTTCTAGTGCGGCCCAGGCGCCGGGGCAGGAGCACATACGCCAGGGACATACGTTTTCGTAGCGCGCGAGGATATTGCCGTCGCGATCGATGAAGGCGATGTCGATGGGATAGGCCATAAAACACGTGTGGACCGAAGAGCAGCGTGGAAACGCCATGACGAGCGGCAGACCGTTGGCGGCAACCGGACACCGTCCCAGCATGCCGCGCAGGCGCACGGCAAACGACTCCGCCACCGCAAACTCGGCCGGCGTCCAGCCCAGCCTATTGAGTGCCCGCGCGTAGGCGATGTAGGACGAGACCGCGGTCACATGACCACCCCCGGACGCCACGGATCGACCGTCACCGCGCGCTCGTGTGACAACTTTGCCGGTGCCCCCAGCGAAACGCCGGCGATGCTGAGCGAGCTCGGCCACGGCTCATAGCGCATGGTGCAGGTATAGGTCCTAAACGCGCCGGAAAGCGAAAGCAAACCGCCATCCGATGTCGTCGCACCCTGTTCGCTCGAGACCTCGATCAGCAAGTCATAGCCTTCCATGGCATGTTGGATCTGAGCCTGAACGGTCGCGGAAGCATCGATGGAGCTGCCATCGCCCTCCCCGCTCGGCGCCACAGCGTGCGCCAGCACGATGTCGGGCACCACGCGGTCGAAGCGCGCGACAGCGCTGGCAAAGATCAT
>CABUHP010000206.1 GCA_902491415.1 uncultured Collinsella sp. | reverse complement strand
CATAAGAAGGCCTTTCAGCTGTAATTGCATCAATGTCTGTATGGAACCCCGTTACATGGCTGGGATACCGGACGCATCGATGAACGTGCGGGTTTGTCCTTTGGTCAGGGCCGAGACGGGTACTTGCGAGCAAAAAGCAGTTGTTCGAAAGGATGGGCAATGGAATACGCTCTCTCCAACGATTCGATTTCTATTAAGGTGTCCACGGCTGGTGGTTCGTTTACCTCGATCGAGGCCGGAGGTCGCGAGTATCTGTGGCAGGGCGATCCCGCCGTGTGGTCCGGCCAGGCACCGATTTGCTTCCCGATTTGCGGAGGCTTGCGCGATAACAACGCCATGACGTTTGCCGGGCATCATGTAAAGCTCGCTCGCCATGGGTTTGCGCGCAAACAGGAGTGGAAGCTGCTGAGCCAGAGCGAGAACGAGCTGGCGATGTGCCTGGCTTCGGAGGATAACGCCGCGCTGCTGAGCGATTATCCGTATCCGTTTAAGCTTGTCGCCCGCTATACGCTCGAGGACGCTGCCGTGCGCGTTTCCTATGAGGTCACCAACGAGGGCACCGAGGACATGCCGTTCTTTATTGGCGGTCATCCCGGCTTTAGGTGTCCGCTCGATGAGGGCGAGGCCTATACGGACTACGAGTTGCGCTTTGAGAAGGACGAGGCTGCGGAGCTCTGCACCGCCGTCCCCTCGACTGGCTTGATTGACGTGACCAATCGCTCCAAGAACCCCATGGTGGGAAAGACGCTGCCTCTGTCACATGAGCTCTTCGATTTTGCGGAGACCATCTTTGACGTGCTCGAGAGCCGTCAGGTCACGCTTTCCAAAAAGGGCGAGGACAAGGGCGTCCGCCTGAGCTTTGAGGACTTCCCATATCTCATTGTGTGGAGCAAGCCCGAGGGCGATTTTGTGGCGGTTGAGCCCTGGGGCGGCCTTTCGACCTGCTCCGATGAGGACGACGTGCTTGAGCATAAGCGCGGCTGCCTTGTCGCCAAGCCCAAGGAGACCGTCGTTCGCTCGTTCACGATTGAGATTCTGTAATTCCGTTTTGTCGACTCGTATCGCGAGGCATAAGGAGCCTGCGAGATAAGGAGCTAAAAATGATCCTAACCGTTACGATGAACCCGTCTGTCGATACGCGCTATCAGCTCGATGAGCTCATTATCGACGACGTCAACCGCGTGACGCCCGAAAAGACCGCCGGCGGTAAGGGCCTCAACGTGGCCCGCGTCCTGGGCCAGCTGGGCGACGATGTCGTGGCAACCGGCTTGCTTGGTGGTCATATGGGCGCCTATATGGCCGAGCTCATGGATGCCAACGGCATTAAGAATGATTTTGTGCCCATCAAGGGCGAGACCCGCATTTGCCTCAATATCCTTCATGCTGGCAACCAGACCGAGTTGCTCGAGAGCGGCCCGACGATTGCCCCCGAGGAGCTCGATGCCTTTACCGCCAAGTTCGCCGAGCTTGCGAGCAAGGCCGATGTCGTTACCATCTCGGGTTCGCTGCCCCGCGGCGTCGAGGCGGACTACTACGCCAAGATCACGGGCATTGCCGAGAACGCCGGCGCCAAGGTCCTGCTCGACACCTCGGGCGCCTCGCTCGAGGCTGCGCTCAAGTCCGAGGTCAAGCCTGAGCTGGTTAAGCCTAACCTGACCGAGATTAACGGCCTTCTGGGCACGAGCTTTACCACCGACGATGTGGACGAGCTCCGTTCCGCGCTCGCCTCTGACGCTCGCTTCTCCGATATCCCCTGGGTCGTCGTGTCCATGGGCGCTGCCGGCTCCGTTGGCTTCCACAATGGCCGTGCGTTCCGCGCAAAGACGCCCGATATCCCTGCCGTTAACGCCACGGGCTCTGGTGACTCCACTATCGCTGGCTTCGCGCATGCCATTGCTGCTGGCGCAGACGACGAGACGGTGCTGCGTACCGCCAACACCTGCGGCAAGCTCAATGCCATGGATCCCATGACCGGTCATCTAGTCATGGACCGTTGGGACGAGGTCTACAACGGCGTTGTCGTGACCGAGCTGTAAGGGCTTGGGCGACGGCCCCGGCATCGCTTGCTAGCTCATGTCGACGACAAGTGCGATAGCATTATGTCGGGGCGCGACGCCGACGTTGTCGTGTTCAATCCCGACCTTACCCTGGTCGAGACGTATGTGGGCGGCAACAGCGTCGGTAACGCGTTTATCGAGTAGCCGCCAAAGAAACGATCCGAGAGGGGATTTAGATGATTTACGGTGCATTGGGCGATATCGAGGAGTATCGCGGAATGCTCAAGGGCCTCGATGTGCTGATTGACTGGCTCGAGGAGAACGACCCGGCGAAGCTCGAGGTCGGCAGCCATCCGATTCTGGGCGACAAGGTCTATGCGAACGTCATGGCTCCCACGACGCGTCCCGAGGCCGAGGCTCACTATGAGACGCATCAGCGCTATCACGACCTGCAGATCGATGTCGAGGGTCGCGAGGCCTTTAAGGTCGCTACGGGCAGCTTGACGCTGGTCCAGGAGTTTGACGAGAAGGACGACTACGATCTGGTCGATTCCGACGCCTCGATCGCCGGCGATCTTGCTGACGATAAGTTTGCACTGTTCGTTGCCGGCGAGCCTCATATGCCCACGCTCGAGTTCCCGGGCGATGGCGCGCAGCCGGTCAAGAAGATCTGCTTTAAGCTGCTTGCAGATGCTTACTGGGAGGACTAGTGCGCTGCTCGGCTGAGTTGTTCGCCTGATGGCGTGATTCCCCTAGGGAAATCACGCTAGGACCCCGCTAACCGTGTTTCCCTAGGGGAATTACGGTTGGCGGGGCTTTCTGTTTTTGCCCACTCGGTGGACTTCGGGTTTAATGCTTAGGGGCGGGGATTTACCAAAGTGAAAAATTAATGAAAAGAAACCCAGTGCAACAATTGCCATGGTGAGGGCTCGAATTGGCCATATAGATCTAAAATAGTCACGATATACAAATGTCGAGAGACGTTGGGGATAGAGATGAAAAGAACTAAGGGTTTTCTTTTGTTGGTAATGATGCTTCTCGGACTGTTCTGCCTGAGTAGCCCTTCTTGGGCCGAGGCTGCCTGTCCTGAAGGTGAGCCTCAGCAGTCTTATACGGGCAGCCTGCTGATAACTGCTAAGGAGGGCGATGCCGACTCTCAGTCTGGGGTAAATCCCCTTGCCACTTTTGAGGGGGACGGCGGGACGGTCAAGCTTGACCATATTGGTAGCGGGATTTTGAGGTGGCAAGTTCTTCCGGACAAAATTGCGAACGATCCCTTCTCTTTTGCTGGAACGATATATCTATACAAAGTTGTGAGCGGAAAACAAAAATACGTCGATTGCTATCCGACAAACGGGTCTGGAA
>CABUHP010000205.1 GCA_902491415.1 uncultured Collinsella sp. | reverse complement strand
CCGGCGTGCCGCCCATGAACACGTTCTTCTCGAAGTTCCAGATCATCGCCGGCGGCTTTTCTGTGGGTGCCGGCAACGTTGCGATCCTGGTACTCGTGTGCATCATGGTTGCCGAAACCGTCGCCACCTTTGCCTGGTTCCTCAAGTGGATGGGTTATTGCCTGCCCGGCGAGCCGAGCGACGAGGTTGCTGCGGGAGCCCCGCTTCCCCGCGCGATGGCGTTCGTGTTCATCGTGCTCATCATCATGGTTATCGTCAGCGGCCCGCTTTCGGCCAGCTGGATCGGTTAGGAGGTAGAACGACATGGGTTATTCGATCGTCAACATCCTTGGCGGCCTTCTGATCGTCACGTCCACCATGGTGGTCGTCTCGAAGAACATCAAGCACGCCATCAGCTGGTATGCGGTGCAGTCGCTGGTGCTCGTGGGGCTGCTCGCCACGCTCGGTGTCACCACCGGTGCGCAGGAGCTGCTTATGTGGGCTGGATCTGCCTTTATCACCAAGGTCGTCCTGGTCCCTTATATCCTCAACCGCGCATACAAGAAGATGGGCGAGCCGAGCGACGCATCGCTCAGGGCCGGCCTTAAGCCCGCGTGGGCCATTTGCATCATCGCCGTCGAGGTCGCGATCTGCTTTGCCGTCGTGACGCAGATCAGCCTGCCCACGGCCGAGGTCGCAACTCCTGCGCTCGCCATTAGCTTCGCTCACTTCTTTGTGGGCCTCACCTGCATCATCTCGCAGCGCAACATCATGAAGCAGATCTTTGGATACTGCCTTATGGAAAACGGCAGCCACGTGACGCTCGCGCTTTTGGCCCCCACCGCTCCCGAGATCATCGAGATCGGTATCGCCACCGACGCCATCTTTGCCGTCATCATCATGTCCATCGTCGTGCGTCGCATTTGGGACGACTCCCACTCGCTCGATGCGCGCGACTTGTCCGAGCTGAGGGGGTAGTCCATGGAAACGTTGATTCTCGCCCTGCTCGCGACTCCTTTGGTGTTCTCGCTGGTCATGGCGTTTTTGCCCAAGAACACGTCCTATAACGTGTTTGCCGGTCTCAACCTGGTCTCCGTCGCAGCCGTCCTGGTGCTGTCGATTATGACGGCCGGTGACGTCCTTATGAGCGGCGAAACCGCGAGCGCTCTTGGCCTGTGGTTCCACCTCGATTCGCTGGGTGCCATCTTTGTGCTGCTCATCGGCTTTATCGGTTTTCTTACCGGGCTGTTCTCGCTGCCCTATGTAAAGGCCGATATCGAGGAGGGCTCCATGCCCGCCGAGCGCGCCAAGCAGTATTTTGCGCTGTTTAGCCTGTTCGTGTTCACCATGCTGCTCGCGTGCCTGTCCAACAACATGATCCTCACGTGGGCTGCCGTGGAGGCAACCACGCTTTCCACCGTGTTCCTCGTGGGTATCTACAAGAACAAGACGGCCCTCGAGGCTTCTTGGAAGTATGCGATGGTCTGCACCGCCGGCGTGGCCTTTGGCCTGTTCGGTACGCTGCTGATCTACGCCAACGCCGCCGACGTGATTCCCAACGCCCACGAGGCCGCATTCCTGTCGTGCGTGCTGCCGTATGCCGACCAGTTCGACCCGACGCTCATGCGCCTCGCCTTTGCATTTGTCGTGATCGGCTTTGGCACCAAGGCCGGCCTGTTCCCCATGCACACTTGGCTGCCCGATGCCCGCTCCCAGGCCCCGAGCCCTGTCTCGGCCCTGCTCTCGGGCGTGCTGCTTAAGTGCGCCATGCTTGTGATCATGCGCTTCTACGGCTTTACTATCCAGGCCGTGGGCGCCGAGTATCCGCAGCTTTTGCTGTTGATCGTCGGCACGCTGTCCATTTTGGTGGCGGCACTTTCGATGTTTCGCCAGGACGACCTCAAGCGCCGCTTTGCGTACTCGTCTGTGGAGAACGTGGGCGTTATCGCCCTGTGCCTGGGTATCGGTGGCCCGCTGGGTATCGCCGCGGCCCTGCTGCACTGCGTGTTCCACGGCTTTACCAAGACGCTTGCCTTCTGCGTGTCCGGCAACATTCAGCACGCCTTTGGCACGCGTAGCCTGGCCAAGATCCAGGGTGTCGTCGAGGTTGCCCCCGCAACCGCCGCGCTCGCCGTCCTGGCGCTGCTCGGTCTTGGTGCCTTCCCGCTCTTTGGCATGTTTATCTCAGAGTTCCTGACTTTTGTCGCCGGTGTTACCGCCGGTCCCATGTGGCTGGTCGTCGTGGTCGCCCTCGGTCTTACCGTGGCCATATCCGCGCTCACCCGCATCGCACTCAAGTCGGTATTCGGTCATCCGCCCCAGGGCATGGATAAGCATGAGGCCCCGGTGCTCATGCTTATCCCCGAAATCATCCTGGCTGTCATGATCTTGTGGTTTGGCATCGCCACCCCGCTGCCCCTCGTGCACGGTGTGGAGACCGCGACCGGCATCGTGCTCGAGCAGAGCACCGAGGAACTTCACGCGACGCCGATGTACCGCGCTGTGTTCGGTACCGAGACCGCTCAGAGCGAGGTGGAGTAACGAATGATTGAAACTGAGAACAAGGTGTATGCCCGTCGCTGCGAGAGCCATGTCGAGGCCCTGCGCCGCGCCGTTCCGGGCTGCATCGAGAAGGTCGAGTGGCAGTGCGAGGACCAGCTGACGATTACCGTCAAGCAGGACAAGCTGCCCGAGGCCGTCCACTACCTGTACTACGAGCGTTACGGCTGGATTCCCGTGATCATCGGTAACGATGAGCGCAGTCTGTGCGGCCGTTACGCCGTGTACTACGTCATCTCCATGGAGGGGGAGGACCCCGGCTGGGTGACCGTGCGCACCGAGGTCGATCCCGCCAAGATGACGTTCCCGTCCGTGACACCGTTCGTCCCCGCCTGTGTGTGGGGCGAGCGCGAGCTTCGCGACATGTTCGGCCTGATCCCCGAGGGTCTGCCCGACCGTCGTCGCCTGGTGCTGCCCGACGATTGTCCCAGCGGCCTGTACCCGCTGCGCAAGGACTCCATGGACTACCGCTTCCGTCCCGCTCCCGCGAGTGATATGGAAAACTACGAGTTCTTGGCCGATACCAAGGGCAAGGAGACGACGCTTGTCCCCATGGGCCCGCTGCACATTACCTCCGACGAGCCCGGCCACTTCCGCCTGTTCGTTGAGGGCGAGACGATCGTCGACGCCGACTACCGTCTGTTCTACGTGCACCGCGGCATGGAGAAGGTCGCCGAGACGCGCCTGAACTATGACGCCGTGACGTTCCTCGCCGACCGCATCTGCGGCATCTGCGGCTGCGCCCACTCGGTGGCCTATGCCGAGGCCGTCGAGCGCGCCCAGGGCATTCATGTCCCGCCGCGCGCCCAGTACATCCGCGCCATCATGCTCGAGGTCGAGCGTCTGCACTCGCATCTGCTCAACATTGGCCTGGCGTCGCACTACACGGGCT
>CABUHP010000204.1 GCA_902491415.1 uncultured Collinsella sp. | reverse complement strand
GTGCCCACATGGTCTTGGCCACGAGCGTCTCGGTGGTCATGTCGTCGCCGCGCAAAATACCCGGATGATCGGCGTAAGCTCGGCCGACCTCATAAACACCCAGGTCAAGGCCCTCCTCGGGGACCTGCGTGGTCATAACGACGGTGCGACCCGAATCGACCCAGCGGAAAATTGCCTCTTGGAACGAATCGCCGGACTCGCCAAACTCGGGAATACCGCCAATGCCAAAGGTCTCAAGAATTACAGCATCGTAGCTATCGGCTAGGGCGTCCAGGATACCCGGGTTCACGCCGGGCGTCAGCTTAAGGACAAATACGCGCGGATCGATACTGTCGTAGAAACGCACCGGGCTCTCATTCTGATGAGTGCCGTGAAGCCCGTTGCGCACGATGCGGTCGTTGCGGATGTAGGCAATGGGCGGATAGTTGACGCTAATGAACGCGTTAAAGCTCATGGTGCGCTGCTTGCGGGCGCGCGTGCCGGCAATGGCGACGCCGCCAAACACGATCGAGACGTCGTGCGAATGCTCGTCGAGCGCATAGAGCAGACTCTGGTACAGATTGAGCTTGGCGTCGGTAAAAGGGTTGCCCATGGGCTTTTGCGAACCGGTGAGTACGATGGGCTTGGGGCTGTCCTGAATCAGATAGGAAAGCGCCGCCGCGGTGTAGCTCATGGTGTCGGTGCCGTGCAGAATCACGAAGCCGTCGTGGTCGGAATAACCTTCGACGATGACATCGCGGATGCGCATCCAGTCGCTCGGGCGCATATTGGTGCTGTCGATGTTCATGGGCTGCACGACGTCGAGCTCGCAGAGGCCCGAGATCTCGGGGACGCTCTGGGCGAGCTCCTCACCGGTCAGGGCGGGGGAGAGGCCGTTGCCGTCCTCAGTCGATGCGATGGTGCCGCCCGTGGCGATGAGAAGGATGCGCTTCATGCTGGTATTCCTATCGTATTTGCCGCCGCAGAGGCGGAGTCGTTCGGCAGTATTGTGGCACAGGGCGTCCAATGTTCAAACGTATTACATCATCTGTAACGTTTGAAAACACTTCAATTGCCGTCAAATAGGGGCCCAGGTCGTGCGTTTGCCGTGCGCTGATGGCTGCGAGGGACGAGAAACCCCATATAACGTGTACACTATGGAGGTTATTTTCGTTCATTCACGCGGGTGGGCACCGGCTCCCCGCCAACAAGAGGGGGAACCATGGATCAAAAGGCTTCCGCAAAGGTCCTCGTACTCGACTTTGGTGCGCAGTACGGTCAGCTCATTGCCCGTCGCGTCCGCGACCTCAACGTGTATTCCGAGATCGTTCCCTGCGACATCTCGGCCGACGAGATTCGCGAGATGAACGCCTCTGCGCTCATCCTTTCCGGCGGCCCGGCTTCTGTGTATGCCGAGGACGCTCCGTCCATCGACCCTGCCATCTTTGACCTGGGCCTTCCCGTCCTGGGCTTCTGCTACGGCCATCAGATCACGGCCGTGACGCTCGGCGGCAAGGTCGGCCACTCCGAGGTGGGCGAGTACGGCCGCGCCACCATCACGCGCACGGCCGGCGCCAAGCTCTTTAACTCCACGCCCATGGAGCAGACCGTGTGGATGAGCCACCGCGACGCCGTTTCCGAGGTGCCCGAGGGCTTTACCGTTACCGCCAGCACTGACGTGTGCCCGGTTGCCGCCATGGAGTGCGTCGAGCGCAAGATTTTCACCACGCAGTTCCACCCCGAGGTCAAGCACTCCGAGTATGGTCAGCAGCTGCTGAGCAACTTCCTGTTTGAGATCTGCGGCCTGGAGCCCAACTGGAGCATGGACAACCTGGTCGAGACCATGACGGCCGAGTTCCGCGAGAAGGTCGGCGACGACCGCGTGATTCTGGCCCTGTCCGGTGGCGTCGACTCCTCCGTCGTGGCTGCGCTGGGCGCTCGCGCCGTGGGCAAGCAGATGACCTGCGTGTTCATCAACCACGGCCTGCTGCGCAAGGGCGAGCCTGAGCAGGTGGAGGAGGTCTTCACCAAGCAGTTTGACGTCGACTTTATCCACGTCCACGCCGAGGACCGTTATGCCGAGCTTCTGGCCGGTGTGACCGAGCCCGAGGAGAAGCGTCGCATCATCGGTACGCAGTTCTGGAAAGAGTTCTTCGCCGTGGCGCAGCAGCTCGAGACCGATGGCAAGCCGGTCAAGTACCTGGCTCAGGGCACCATCTACCCCGACATCATCGAGTCCGGCGCTCGCAAGACGGGCGGTAAGACGGCCACCATCAAGAGCCATCACAACCTGATCCCGTTCCCCGAGGGCGTGCACTTCGACCTTATCGAGCCGCTCGACCACTTCTTTAAGGACGAGGTCCGCGCGCTTGGTCTGGCACTGGGCCTGCCGGGCCACATCGTGTTCCGCCAGCCTTTCCCGGGCCCGGGTCTTGCCATCCGCATCATCGGTGCGGTCGACAAGGAGAAGCTCGAGATCCTCAAGAACGCCGACGCTATCGTGCGCGAGGAGCTCGACGCCTACAACCAGCGTCTGTTTGAGCAGACCGGCGAGCGCAACTCCGAGCACAGCTGCTGGCAGTACTTTGCGGTCCTGCCCGATATCAAGTCCGTCGGCGTTATGGGCGACGAGCGCACCTATCAGCGCCCGATCATCCTGCGTGCCGTCGAGTCCAGCGATGCCATGACCGCCGACTGGGCCAAACTGCCCTACGACGTGCTGGCCCGCATCTCCGGCCGCATCGTTGCCGAGGTTCCCGGCGCCAACCGCGTGTGCTACGACATCACGTCCAAGCCGCCCGCGACGATTGAGTGGGAGTAAACGATATTCGTTGATTTCAAGCCTCTGACCTGCGAAAACAGGTCGGGGGCTTCTTATTTTGCAACCTCTGTGCAACCTTTGCGGTTTCGCGCCCCGTGAACAGGGGACGTAGCACTGTTCACGTCTGGGCCCATATCCGCACCGATCATTGCCCGCGCTGCTTCTGCTTGCGCTTCAGCTTCCGCTGCTCGAGGCACGTCGCCCGGTGTTCCTCGCCAGAGGAGAGCTGGCCGTTCCTTGCGAAACCGCGAGGCCACCTATATCCGCTTGCTGCGGGCTTGCTTGAACCAGTTCCTTTTGAAAGAGCCTATACCTCCGAAGAACTTGTTGTACGTCTCACCGTCCTCCTTGGCCTCGTACTTGACCAAGGCAAGTTCGATAGTACAGAGGTAATCCGCCACTTGCTCGAGGCGGTAGTCGGTCATCGAGGTCTTGCGGCGTCGGACGACCCCTTTTGAGAGGACCTTGCCCACCGAGTCGTCTCGCCCGCGGAACAGAAGGAGCGCATCCTCGCGACCTTCGGCGACCTGTGCTGCGAGATGGAGGGCTGCACCATCGTGCAGGGCCCTTTCCAAAGCGAAGTGTCGAGCCGAAGTGTTGAGCGTCGGCCCTGAATGTTCAATGGCCGTTG
>CABUHP010000203.1 GCA_902491415.1 uncultured Collinsella sp. | reverse complement strand
GGCACCGGTGACGATGTCGCCGCCAGCCCAGATGCGGGGATCGGTGGTCTGGCCAGTCTCCTCGTCGGCGACGATGTAGCCCCACTTGTTGAGCTCCATCTTGCCGCCGATCTTCTTTGCGAAGGGGTTGGCGTTGGTGCCGATAGCCGAGATCGCGACGTCGCAGGGAATCTCCTCGATGGCGCCCTCGATGGGCACCGGGCGACGACGGCCGGACTCGTCAGGCTCGCCGAGCTCCATCTTCTGGACCTTGACGGCGCACACGGAGCCGTCCTCGCCAGCGACAAACTCGAGCGGGGAGACGAGCGGCAGAACCTCGACGCCCTCGGCCTTAGCATGGTGCAGCTCGGCGCGACGGCAGGGCATCTCGTCCTCGGTACGACGGTAGGCGATGATGGCGTGCTCGGCGCCCAGACGCTTGGCGGTACGGACGGCGTCCATAGCCACGTTGCCGCCACCAAAGACGACGACGTTCTTGCCGTGCTTGGTGGGGGTGTCGTACTCGGGGAACTTGTTGGCCTTCATCAGGTTCACGCGGGTGAGGTACTCGTTCGCGAAGAAGACGTTGGGCAGGTTCTCGCCGGGGACGTTGAGGAACTTGGGCAGGCCAGCGCCGGTCGCCACGTAGATGGCGTCGAAGCCCTGCTCGAACAGCTCCTCGGCCGTGGCCATGTTGCCCACGACGGAGTTGTACTCAAACTTGACGCCCATGTCCTCCAGGCCGTCAATCTCGCGCTTGACGACCGCCTTGGGCAGACGGAACTCGGGGATGCCGTAGACCAGCACGCCGCCGCCGGTGAAGAAGGCCTCGAAGACGGTAACGTCAAAGCCGTTACGGGCGAGCTCGCCGGCGCAGGTGATGCCGGACGGGCCGGAGCCGACGACGGCGACCTTCTTGCCGTTCTTGGGGGCCATCTTGGGCGTGGAGGCGAGCTCGGGGCGATCACCCAGGAAGCGCTCGAGCTGGCCGATGGCCACGGGCTCGGACTTCTTACCACGGATGCACTTGCCCTCGCACTGGTTCTCCTGCGGGCAGACGCGGCCGCAGATGGCGGGAAGCATGGAGTCCTCGCGGATGGTATCGAGAGCGCCGCCGAAGTCCTTCGCGCGGATCTGCTCGATAAAGCGGGGAATGTTGATGTTGACGGGGCAGCCCTCAACACAGAACGGCTTCTTGCAGTTGAGGCAGCGCTCAGCCTCGGCCAGCGCCATCTCCTCGGTGAAGCCCTTGTCGACGGGGCGGAAGTCGCAGGCGCGCTCGGCAGCCGGCTCCTCGTTATCGGGGGTGCGGGGCGACTTCATATCGGCAACGAAACGACCGTTAACTAGTGGCATGCGCAGCTCTTTTCCTCATAGGCCTTGAGGGACTCGCCCTCTTCGGAACGGTAAGCGGCCTGGCGGGCACGAAGGTCATCCCAGTCGACCAGGGTGGCATCGAAGTCGGGGCCGTCGACGCAAGCGAACTTGGTCACGCCGCCCACCTCGACGCGGCAGCAGCCGCACATACCGGTGCCGTCAACCATGATGGGGTTGAGGGACGCGGTGATGGGGGTGTCGTACTTCTGGGCGGTGAGGGTCGAGAACTTCATCATCGGAACGGGGCCGACGCAGAAGACCTGGCTCACGGCCTTGTCCTGCAGCAGGCGCTCCAGCGGAGCGGTGACAACGCCCTGCTCGCCGTAGGAGCCGTCGTCAGTGGTGATGTGGATGTGGTCCTCGTCGAGGAGCTCGCGGAACTGGTCCTCCATGAGCAGGAGGTCCTTGGTGCGGGCGCCCATGATGGCGTGAACCTCGTGACCGGTCTCGACCAGGTGCTTGGCGACCGGGAAGGCAATTGCCAGACCGACGCCGCCGCCAATGACGGCGCAGGGGCCCTCGGCCATCTCGGTGGGAACGCCCAGCGGGCCCACGACGTCGCGCAGCGACTCGCCGGCCTCGTAGGTGGAAAGCATCTCGGTGGTCTTGCCGATCACCATGAAGATGAACTCGACCCAGCCCTCGTCATCGTTCCAGCCAGCCAGGGTAAACGGGACGCGCTCGCCCGTCTCGTTGGCGCGAACCATGAGGAACTGTCCAGCGTGCGCATGCTTGGCGATTGCGGGCGCCTCGATGCGAAACTTGAACACCTTCTCAGAGAACTGCGTCTTCTCCAGGATCTTATACATAGAACCCCTCTCTTGTTAGGGCCGCCGAACCGTGCCTCCACGGAAATGGACGGTAGCCCGAATAAAACCGTACGCGCACAGGCGTTGTGCAGACATACGGTGCAAATTATACCCTCATGGCAATGTCGCTTACGTGTGTCTTCGGCGGTTGGGAGCAGGGTTTATCCACTTTGGCCTACCAAAGGGGGAGAGGTTTATTTTGGTCGGTTTTATCAGGTAAAACGGCAAATGGGGCCGGCCTCGGGCTGTGATGAGGCCGGCCCCCTTTGGGGCGTTGCGTATGTATGGCGGCGCAGGGTTTATTGCGGTGCGGCCGTCGCGGCGTTTCCGCAGATAAAACCTGCCAAAACAAACCTGTCCCTAAATGGTAGGTTTTAGTGCTTGCCGTTGGCGGAGGCGGCGCCGTTGACGTGGTCGCGGGCATAGATCACGCCATGCACGATGGCGAGACCTGCGGCGTCGGCGGCGCGGGCGCAGGTGTCCTGGAAATCCTCGGCCTCGCGGGCGCGCAGCTGCTTAAGCACGTAGTCGGCGACGGCCATCTTGCCGGGAGGGTTGCCGATGCCGGTGCGGATGCGGCTGAAGTCGCGGCTGCCCATCTTGTCGATGATGGAACGCAGGCCGTTGTGACCGGCATGGCCGCCGCCCACCTTAACACGCACGTCGCCGGCGGGAATATCGAGCTCGTCGTGGATGACGAGCAGCTCCTCGGCCTTGATCTTGTACTCGCGGCAGAGCTTGGAGATGGGCCCGCCCGAGGTGTTCATGTACGACTGCGGCTTGACCAGTACAATCTGGCGCTTGCCGCCCTCTTCCTCGGGATCGTTGATGTTGATGAGCGCGACCTCGGCGCCTGCTTGGTTTTTCCAGTACGTGACGCCGGCCTGACGGGCCAGCTCGTCGATTGCTTTGAAACCAGCGTTGTGACGGGTCTCGGCATATTCCTCGCCAGGGTTGCCAAGTCCGGCAACCATGCGAATCTTAAGCGGCTGTGCAGCTGCCATATTTGTCCTTCCGTTACATAAAAAGTTTAATCAACGACAAAGGCTACCACGCCCGCCGAAGGCGAGGCTTTGCTTCAGCGAAATCCCACCAGACAAAAGCGCGGTCGCGGCAGAGCGAGCCGTCGGAACAGAAGAAACCCCCGCGCGACCTTTGCGAAGCAAGGGGGAGCGCGGGGGTTTCTTCTGTTCCGACGGCGATGCGCCGGGTTGCAAGGACGATGCGACTACAGCGCGAAGTCGCCGCCGACGAGCGTGGAGACGGGCTCCTCGTGGTAAA
>CABUHP010000202.1 GCA_902491415.1 uncultured Collinsella sp. | reverse complement strand
ATCGTCGGCCTGCGCGATCTGGTGCAACACGTTCAACGAATCATCAGTCGAACCGTCGTTGACGCAGACAACCTGAATCGAACGCTCAGACTGGGCCAACAGCGAATCGAGGCATCGCTGAATGGAGCGCGCAGAGTTGTAAACGGGGACGACAATGGTAGCTTTAGGACACGAGGCCTCTCCCATGCCGACCTACCCCCTCAGCGATTCGATGAGGAAGGCGGCGACCACGCCTGGGCCTCCAACCGAGGCGTAATACTTAGCACGCCCCAAGGCACCATCCGTCGCAAAACTCGGATGCTCGTCAACCCAGCCCTCAGGATCTTTGAGGATGGCAGCGAGATTTGCGCGCTTCCACGGCTTGAGGTCGTCAAGCGAAAAGTCCCCGACGTCCAAGGCCGTTTGGAACTCCTTGGCCATCTGAACCAGGAACTCCTTATAGAACTTAGGCGCCAGGCGCACGTAGTTCCACATGTACGAATCGTACTTAATGAGTTGATTGAACTTGAGCATGCGCGCGACATCGCCGCTTGCGTGGTCGCGGGCATAATCCTCTCGAATCCAACGCTCAATCTCGGCATACTCGGAATTGACGCAAAAGACCTTAGCCGAAGAATTGACCGAGGAATTCTCGTTGTCCTGGCGATAAGACAACACGGCATCATGCAGGTAAACAGCCTTATCGGCGCACGCGATCACCTTAAAGGCGAATGACGTGTCCTGAAAGGATGCCCCCGGAGTCGGCAGGAACTTAATGCCGTTGCGCTCAAGAAAATCGCGACGGTACACGGCCGACCAAATCGACGGCTTTTGCTTAAAGAACTGAGTCGTATCGCTCGGGTGCACCGGCTTGCCGCAGTCCTTGGCCTTAAACATCTCGTGCAGCGAACGGCGCTCCTCGGGCTTAGACCAGTAGAAATCAAAGTTAGCCTTCGCAAAGTCGGCATTATTGCTATCGGCGGCCGAGACAAGCTTTTCGAGTGCGTCGGGCGCCATAAAGTCATCGGACTCCAAGATGCCAACGTACTTGCCACGCGCCATCTCCAGACCGTGGTTCATTGAGTCGCCGTAGCCGCTGTTGACCTTGTCGATCATCTTGACGCGCCCATCGCGCTCCATATACTCGCGGATAATCGCCGGCGAGTTGTCGGTCGACCCGTCGTTAATGCAGATGATCTCAATATCCTTGAGCGTCTGCGCCATGGCGGAATCGAGACACTCGCGCAGGTAGCGCTGAACATTGTAAATGGGAATAAGTAGCGACAGAACAGGGCTGCCAGAGGCGTTAGTAGACAAATGTGCTCCTTAGGAAATACCTGTCGTTTCATGGTATCAAAGGGTCAGCGCGCCAGCGGGCGTTTATATAATCTATGGAGCCTCTTGCGGGCAAAGCAGCCCCACATCATGCGGCGGGCCCATGGCAGGTTCCTGCGTTTTATTCAAAGCTTGCCGCCAAGGTGCGCCGAGCCTTTACAATAGGACAGTCCCAAGGACGTATTCGATAGCTTCCGTGCAGCGCTCGCCCGCCGCGCGTGAAAGGATATATTGCCCCATGCCTTCAACCCTTCCCGCCCCCATCGACAAGCTCGCCATCGTTGTCGTCACCTATAAGCGCCAGGAACTCCTGGCCAACCTGTTCGACTCTATGACCAAGCTCACTGCCGCGCCCTGGCGCATCGTGATTGTCGATAACGAAAATTCGCGCGAGACCGAGGCCATGTGCGCCGCATTTAACGAGCGCCTGGCCAACCTGTGGGGCATCGACACCGAGCAGCCCGACGCGCAGGGCGGCACCGACCGCGTCATCTACGCACCACAGCTCGAAAACGGCGGCGGTGCAGGTGGCTTCTCCGCCGGCACCAAATGCGCCTACGACCTGGGCGCCCAGTGGTTCTGGGTGATGGACGACGACGTGCTCGTCATCCCCGAAGGCATCGAACGCTTGGCCAAGTGGACCGACCGCTACGATGTTATCCAGGGTTCGCGCCTGGACTTTGATGGCGGCGCCTTCTTTTGGCAGTACCAGCTCATCCTTTCGCTCGGCATCCCTAACCCCATCGCCAAGTGGGACCTGGGACCCGAGGGCTACCGCGCCATGAACCAGCTATGCTTTGAGGGCGGCATGTTCTCGCGCCGCGTGGTCGACAAGATCGGCCTGCCCGATGCGCGATTCTTCATCTACGGCGACGATGCCTGCTACGGCTACGTAGCCAGCCAACACTTCTCCGCCGCCGTTGTGGCCGACGTGGTTCTCAAGCGCGCCCGCGCCGTCTCTAACTGGGATATCGCCGGCAAGCGCCAGCTCAACTCTACGAGCGACACCAACCGTTACTACATCATGCGCAACCGAGGCTTCCTCGCTCGCTATATGCAGATCTACGGTGACTACCACCCCATGCTGTTCCGCCTGGGCAATGCCGCGACCTTCTGCAAGGAATTCATTCGCCTGGCTGCGGTCGATAAGTGCTTTAAGACCGGCATTCCGGCGCTGCGCCGTGGCATGAAAGACGCCCGCAAGATCATCAAGGATCCCAACTGGAAGCCCATGCCGCCCATGAAGGACACCGAGTAACGGAAGCCGGAAACACCTCGGCGCTTAAAGCCGTTGGCACACCGTAGCCACATGCTGCCCATCAAAACCGAACCCCCAGCGCATGCGGCCAACGCCGGGGCGTGGTACACGAATTTCGTCGATGCCGTCGCGCTCTATGTCGAGTAGCGACTGCACGGCCAGCAATTCCAACCCCAGCGCATCCACATCGGGGTCATACATCATATTGATCGTTATAAGCGGGCGCTCGTCCAGCATGCCGATCGTGTCAGCTACGTCGAACACAGCGCCCGTAGGAAAAACCTGGATGTCCCAGCGACCCGCGCCACACTTTCGCCTCGAAGCAGGATTGGCATAGCCCGGCAAGCCAAAGCAGAGCCCCTGCAAGAGCAGATGATATGGCAGCGGCGTATCTGGGTCGGTCGCACCGATTCCCGCATCTCCCAAGATGCGGCTTAGCGCCCGCCTCACGGTATCCTCGTTCCCATGGCACAGCCCGTCGCGAAACGCATCGACGTCTCGAATGTCTTCTGCGGCACACTCAAACCACTCAATAATCACTAGACGCAAGGCCTGACGAAGCTCGTTATTGGGCAATCGCAAAGCACGGAGGCGATCGCCATGCTCTGGCTCCTCAGTCATATCCGTCGTGAGAAAACCGGACAGATACAGCGCTGTCCACATGCCATCGTCAGGCGAGACATCTGGCTCTGCAGTGCCCAAACAAAGCGGGACCTCAGCGCACCCATGGGCCTCGAGCAAATCAAACAAGACCGAAAGGCGGTCGAGATTCCACCCGGCAACTACCCTACTCAGACAATCGGCATATCCATACAGATCGGCACGCACAGGCGCCGTGCAGCCTCGGTCCAAAAACCCAATCACACGCTCTGGGCTCGAGCAATAGGCCCTGCCAAACCGATATCCCT
>CABUHP010000201.1 GCA_902491415.1 uncultured Collinsella sp. | reverse complement strand
CGATCGGTTTGAGCTGCGCGCTGTGATGTAGAAGTGCGGCGCCGATCTCGCGGCGTGTCTTGCCCGCCAGGCAATCGCTCACCGGCGCCAATCTGCTACAGCGGAGCGGCCGCCGGGGTCAGTTGCTTGATGTAGGCCCACATGCGCTGCTTGGCCGCTTTGTCGGTCAGCGCCGCCTCAAAGCCATCGAGCGCGAGCACGCGGCGGCCCTGCACATGGGCGACCAGGCCGGGCTTGAGCATGGCGGTGTCGAAGTCATCGATCGCCACGAGCATATCGGCGTAGGTCTCGCGCATGGCGTCAGCCGCGTTGTTGTCGAGCAGCAGCACCGCCTCGGGGTCCAAAGCCTCAAGCGCCTCACGGAACAGCTCGCACGGCAGAGTCTCGCCCACCGCGACCGTCCCATCACCCACGCCGGCGACGCTTGCCAGCACGCAAAAATCCTCGGGCGCGTAGCCGATGGCCCCAAGCGCCTTGCGCAACGCCGCGCCATCCGGGCCGGCGGCAAGCTCGCCACCCGAACGCTCGGCCTCGTCCAAATCGCCTTTGACCAGCACGATCGGCGAGCACGCGTTGCCCGCGATACGCACGCCGCGACCCGCGAGCGATGCGAGCTCCTGCTCGGCCGCCTGGGCGATGGCTTCTTTTTTCTGGCTTTGTGACGTGGACATGCGCTCTCCAATCGTTTGCGTGCTCACCATTATATAAAAGAGCTGCCCGCGAGTGGTTGCTTTGCGGGCGGCTGGGTATAAGCACGGTCGTACTGAGTTTTACGCGGCCGAGCCGCGTCGCATTATGGAGGTCACCATGGCTGACATTAATCAGATTACCCCCGAGAACTTCGATTCCATCGTTAACGACAGTCTGCCCGTGCTGGTCGATTTTTGGGCACCGTGGTGCGGGCCCTGTCGATCCCTCTCGCCCATCGTTGACGAGGTTGCCGATGAGCTGGCGGGCAAGCTTGCCGTTGCCAAATGCAACGTCGACGACAACCAGGACCTGGCCATGAAGTATGGCGTCATGAGCATCCCCACGCTGGTTGTGTTTAAGAACGGCGAGGAGATTGACCGATCGGTTGGCGCTCTGCCCAAGGCGAGGCTGCAGGCGCTGCTGGAGAAGCATCTGTAATACGCTTGTTACATGTTGCCGTCTGCCTGCCGTCCATGAGCGCTTTTGCACCGCTCGCCGGACTTCTGGATGCACCGAGTGCAACCACGGATAGTATGGTAGTCACAAACAGCCCCCAGTGAACGGGTGCGGGTCGCACAGACTCGCACCCGTTTTCTTGTGCAGCTGCGCACAGAGCGGGCGTAGTAAAATCTGAACCACTGAACTGCCCCATACAAAAGGAGATTTTCCATGCATGACGTCGGAATGAACATGAGCCAGCTTGCCATGAGCGTCAAGCAGGTCGACGACACCATCGAGCTCGCTCACGAGTGGAGCCATCAGCTGCTGCATGCGACCGAGAATTTTGACATGGAGCGCATCGGAGCCAAGCTCGAGGCCGCCATGGCCGCGCTCCACGAGGCCCACGACGCACTCGAGGGCTACGAGGAAGCCATCGAGGCCGACCACAACTCCGTCGGCTCCGTGAAGCTGGTGTAAGGTGGCCGAACACGAGCACTGCTGCGGGTACGAGCACGAGCATCCGCACGGGGCGGACGGTGACGCGGGCTGCCACTGTAGTGGCTCCGGCTCCGAGCTGGTCCGTTTTTCGGTTACCGCACCCGACGACCTGCTGCGCCGTTTTGACGAGCAGATCGCGCGCCGCGGCGACGTGGCCAACCGCTCCGAGGCCGTGCGCGATTTGATTCGCGCCTCGATCGCCAAAGAGCAGATGCGCACGCCCGATGAACACGTTATCGGGTCGCTCACCATGATCTACGACCATCACACCGGCGATCTGACGCGCCGCCTGGACGAAGTGCAGCACGACTACACCGACGAGATCGTATCGACCATGCACGTGCATCTGGATCACCACAACTGTTTGGAGATTCTGGCGCTCAAGGGTCGCGGCGAGCGCGTCTACGAACTAGCCGATCGCCTGCTGGGCCTGCGCGGCGTTAAGCACGGCGAGCTCACGTGCGCCGCCACCAAGCAGAGCCTGGGGCTGTAGCGGGATTTCCCGCAGCGCACCTGCCAAATAGGGACAGGTTTGTTTTGGCAGGTTTAGAAGTTTTACCTACCAAAATAAACCTGTCCCTTTTTGGTCGGTTTTGATGAGGGGTGTCGCATGCGGCATGTGCATATTCATGTGACGGGCATTGTGCAGGGCGTTGGCATGCGACCGTTTGTGTATCGCGAGGCCATGGCGCATGGCATTTGCGGATGGGTGCTCAATGCGGGCGACGGCGTGCATATCGAGGCGCACGCTCCGGCCGATGCGCTCGATGCTTTTGTTGCCGCGCTTTCCGAGCATGCGCCTGCGGCAGCCCGCATAGAGTATGTCGAGGTTGTGGACCTGGCAGCCAACGGTTGGGATGCCGCCGATGAACAGGGCTTTCGCATCGTAGCATCGCAGGACCAGACCGCACACACGACGCTCGTCTCGCCCGACATCGCTACCTGTGACGATTGCCTGCGCGAATTGTTCGATCCCGCCGACCGACGCTATCACTACCCCTTTATCAACTGCACTAACTGCGGCCCACGCTTTACCATCATCCGATCGCTGCCTTATGACCGAGCGGCCACATCGATGGATTGTTTTCCCATGTGTCCCAAGTGCGCTGCGGAGTATGTCGACCCACTCGACCGGCGTTTTCACGCGCAGCCCGATGCCTGCTTTGATTGCGGGCCGCATATTACGTGGCGCGAGGCTGTAAACGGCGATGCGTGCGGGAATTCGTCCGCGACACCGACCGTCGGCACCACACGCGAGGCCAGCGACGCTATCATCGAGCGCTGCGTTGAGCTGCTGGCCAGCGGTGGCATCGTCGCCATCAAGGGCCTGGGCGGATTCCACCTGGCCTGCGATGCTGCCAACGAACAAGCGGTGCGCGAGCTGCGCCGTCGCAAGCGTCGCAGCAACAAGCCGCTTGCCGTCATGGTTCGCAGTCTTGCCGATGCCGGGCGCCTGTGTCATATCGACGATGCTGAACGCGATCTGCTCGCTGGCAGTATCCGCCCCATTGTGCTGCTGCGCCGGCGCACTGTTGGCGAGGGCAACGGCGGTTCCCCCGACATCCTCGCCCTCGCGCCATCTGTCGCGCACGACTTGCCCGAGCTCGGCGTCATGCTCCCCTATACGCCGCTTCAACATCTGTTGTTTGCCGCGGCAGAAGCCTGCGGTATGCACGCGCTCGTCATGACCAGCGGAAACCTGAGCGAAGAACCCATCGAGACCGACGACGACCTTGCCTGGGAACACCTCGTTGCCGCCGGCATCGCCGACGCGTTGCTCGGTAACGACCGCGCAATCCTCTCGCGCTACGACGACTCCGTAGTACGCGCGGCGAACGGCGCCGTTATGCCCGTTCGCCGCGCTCGTGGATATGCACCCCAGCCGCTGCCGTTGCCGGCG
>CABUHP010000200.1 GCA_902491415.1 uncultured Collinsella sp. | reverse complement strand
ATCCCCTGGGTTGCATCCAAGGGGGCCTCTCAGGAGCGCTTCGAGGGGTGCTTCTTGAGTATATGAAGGCAAAAGGGATATGCAATCTTCATATACGGCCTTCTTTTAGAGGGCGTTGTCCTTACTCTTTCATCTCCTTGCTTCTGGACATTTTGTCTATAGGCAAGAGTCCATGGTCGAGACCATGGTGAAGTTCTGCGGCTAGTAATTACTGCATCACATATCTGTTGTTACCTGAGAGGCTCGCTTTTGCGGGCCTCTTTGCGTTGCTATGGAGCCCTGGCCTGTCGATAAATAACGCGCCCGCTTGCTGGGGAGCAAGCGGGCGCCGTTGAGCGAATATGTTTGCGGCCATAGCCGCTGCAGGTGATGGGTTGTCGACTAGTTAGTCGTCGTGTCGGAATCGTCACCCGAGGCAGAGCCAGAAAGCGAAACCGTCAGCGTGATCGTGCTGTCGGTGGACTGCTTGCCGGTGGGGGAGACGCCCGTAACGGTGGCATCCTCGTTACCGCTCACGGGATTGCCGTTCTGGTCACAGAAGCCGATGTTATAGAAACCGGCGTTGTTGAGCGCGGTAACGGCGGCGGAAATACTCTTGCCGTACAGGTTGCCCGGGACGGTGGCCTTGCCGGACTTCTTGGCAATGACGACGGTAATCGTGGCGCCGGGCTTCTGCTTGCCGCTGGGGTTCCAGCTGATCACGGTGCCCTCGGTAACCGAGTCGTTCTCCTGGTAGCTCACGTCGACGCCAAAGCCTGCCATATCGAGGGCGTTGCGCGCCTGGGCCTCGGTCATGTCGGTCAGGTCGGGGACGGACGTGGTATCCGGGCCGCTCGAGACCTTGTACGAGATGGTCGTGCCCTTCGCGACTTCCTTACCGGCTTCGGTGCCCTGCTCAAAGACCTGGCCCTCATCAGCCTCGTTGGCCTCCTCGGAGGCGTTGCCCTTCAGGCCAACGCTTGCCAGTGCGGCTTCTGCTTGGTCCTTGGTCAGGCCGACAAGTTTGGGAACCTCAACCTTTTCGGAGGGCTTGGGGCCCTTGGAGATTACCAGGTTCACCTTGGTGCCCTTGGTCTTCTTGGTGTTGCCGTTGGGCGTCTGCTCGGCGACCTTGCCCTCGTCGACATCGTCGTTGTAGCTTTGGTCGATGGTGCCGACCTCGAGGCCAGCTTCCTTGATCAGCTCGACGGCAGTCTGCTGGTCCTTGCCCAGCACATCGGGCACGGTGACCTGCTCGCCGCCAAAGAGTCCTGTGGCAAAGGCCACCACGATGCCGATGACGGCAACGGCTGCCACCACGGCGGCGATGATCTTGTTCTTGTTGGATTTGGGCTTTTCGACCTCGTAGGAGCCGGTGGAGCCCGAAACCGAGCTACGGGCGGTATTTTGGCCGCTCACGCCCGAGACGGGACGCACCATGGCGCGCGTCTGATCGGAAAGCTCGCGAGTCTTGGTGGCACCCAGCTCACTGGGGGCACCGATGATGCGCGTGGGCTCCGAGACGTTGACGGCACGGCCCGACAGGTAGCTGTTGAGCACCTGACGCAGCTCGTCGGCGGTCTGGAAGCGGTTTGCCGGGTCCTTCTCCATGCACTTGAGGATGATGCGCTCAAGGTCGGCGTCGACACCGGAGTTGATCTGGCTCGGCGGAATAGGCAGCTCGTTGACCTGCTTGAGTGCGACCGAGATAGCGTCGTCACCGTCAAAGGGGACGCGGCCGGTGGCGCACTCGTACATGACGACACCCAGCGAGTAGATATCCGAGGTGGGGCCGAGGTCCTGACCGCGGGTCTGCTCGGGGCTGACGTAGTGGGCGGTTCCCAGCACGTTGTTGTCTTGCGTGAGGTGGCTGTTCTTGGCGCGCGCGATGCCAAAGTCCATCACCTTGATGTTGCCGTCGGGCAGCACCATGATGTTCTGCGGCTTAATGTCGCGGTGGATGATCTCGTGCTTGTGGGCGACCGAAAGCGCAGAGCTGATCTGCGAGCCGATCTGGGCGACCTTCTTGGGGTCGAGGGCGCCGTGGCTCTTGATGCCGCTCTTAAGGTCGGTGCCGCGCAGGTACTCCATGACGATGTAATAGGTGTCGCCGTCCTTGCCCCAATCGTAGACGCCCACGATATAGGGGGAGGAGAGACCGGCTGCTGCCTGGGCCTCCTGCTTAAAGCGTGCGGCGAAGGTTGCGTCGCCAGCATACTGCGGCAGCATAATCTTGACGGCTACCGTGCGGTCGAGGACCTGGTCCTGTGCGCGGTAGACGGTCGCCATGCCGCCTGTTCCCACCTTATCCTTGAGGAGGTATCTTCCCCCGAGGACCCTCTGTTCCATTCCTGCTCCTAACATAACTATTCGCTCAACGATGTGTGTAGTACCTACGATGTGGCCGCTGGGGCCGTGTGGCGCGTTGCCGCTAACTCTTCGGCCGCGGCGCGCCTCGGGTGTCCGATTCGATCATGGGCATCACGCTCCCTGTGCGGCAAGCGCCGCAGTCAGGACGATACCGGCGATCTTGGCGGCCTTGACGTCATGCTTGTCGTAATCCTCCAAGGCTACCGAGATGGCGACCGTGGGTGAATCGTAAGGCGCAAAGCCAACGAACATCGAGTTGACGTTGGTGCCGCCAGTCTCGGCCGAGCCGGTCTTGCCGGCGACCTTGACGCCGGGGATTTGGGCATCGGTGCCGGTGCCGGACTGGACGACGGCAAGCATGGCCTGCTTGACCTGGTCGGCCGTGGCGGAGCTGACGGCCTGACCCAGCGAGCGGGACTGCGTGGTCTTGACCACGGTTCCGTCCGGGGCGAGTACCTGGGCTACAAAGTACGGGTCCATGACCACGCCACTGTTGGCGATGGCGGCGGCAATCACGGCGTTTTGCATGACGGTGGTCTGCGGGCCGGGCGTGTGGTCCATGCCGACAGGCTGGCCGGCGCCGGCCCAGGCGGTCTCCCACTCGGTCATGAGCGACGGGTCGGCCATGATGGAGGCCGCGGAGGTCAGGTCCTGGCCGAGCTTTTGGCCGTAGCCAAAGGCGTTGGCAAACTGCACGAGCGTGTTTGCGCCAACTTCGTTTGCCACCTGGCCAAAGACGACGTTGGAGGACACGGCAAAGGCCTGCTGCAGGCTGATGGTGCCGTAGCTCTCGTTGGCATCGTTGGTGACCGGTGCGTTGCCGATGTCCATGGAGCCGGGCGCCTGGTAGGTGCTGGTAAGGCTGGCGGTACCGGTCTCGAGTGCCGCGGAAAGCGTAACGACCTTAAACGTTGAGCCCGGCGTGTACAGCGCGTCCATGGCGCGATTGTACATGGAGCCGTCCTCGCCGCCGCCCGCCTGCAGCAGGGCGTCGATGTTGGTGTTGTCGTAGGTGGGCGAGCTGGCACATGCGAGCACCGCGCCGGTACGCGGGTCGATGACCACTACAGCGCCCTTAAAGCCCTTGAGCGCCTGCTCGGCAGCCGTCTGGATGCGCGAGTCGATGGTGAGCTTGGCGGTATTGCCCGGCTGGGTCTGCCCCGCGAGCGACGCGATGGCGTTGTTCCGGCTGGAGTAATCCT
>CABUHP010000199.1 GCA_902491415.1 uncultured Collinsella sp. | reverse complement strand
TGATGAAGCTCATCGCCGCCGTAACCGGCGAGCCGTTGTCCCACCTGCTCGAAATGCCTGAGCACTATTGCCAGAGCTGCGGCATGATACTCACGCCCGACGACTGCGGCACCGATGCCACGGGCGCCACGACCGATCATTACTGCAAGTGGTGCTACGACCACGGCAAGTACACCTACGAGACCACGATGGAGGCGATGATCGAGGATTGTGCCCCGCGCCTGGCGCAAAGCACCGGCATGTCGTTGGACGAGGCCGTCTCACTCATGGGCGCCGTCCTGCCGCAACTGGAGCGCTGGCGCACCGTGCAGGAAAACGAGGAGCGCTACGGCGCCGAGGCCCGGGCGCGCTACGGCGATGAGGCTATCGATGCAGCAAACGAAGCGCTGCTGGACATGGACCCCAAGAAATGGAACGACATGAAAGAACTTGAACGCGCTATTCTGGGTCAGCTCTCGATTGCCATGGGCGACGGCGAACCGAATGGAAGCGAGGCTCGCAATCTTGTCGCAATGCATCGCCGCTGGATAGCTCTCAACTGGGGATGCGAGCCCCAAGACGAAGCGTATCTGGGCCTCGCCCACGGCTACCTTGCCGACCAGCGCTTTGTTGACTACTATGACAAACCCTGCGGCACCGGAGCCACGGCGTTTCTGGTACAGGCCATCGAGTCGTCGTTGACGCGCGCATAGACCGCGGCGGCTTTGGGTATTTCAATCAAAACCTCAACCGATTGGAGACCTATGGCTACTAATCACGAGCTCGCGCTGTACGTTATGACCGGCTGCCCGTATTGCTTAAAGGTCAAGCACTTTTTGGCCGATAACGGCGTGACCATTCCCGAGCGTAATATCTCGACCGATTCCGATGCCGAACAGACACTCATCGCCGTCGGCGGAAAACGCCAGGTTCCCTGCCTGTTCATCGACGGCAAACCACTCTACGAATCGAGCGACATCATCGCGTGGGTGCAGGAAAACCTGCTCTAGTACGCACGCTCTGTCCGTCCAGGGCCCCAACCCATACGACCCAAACATGTACACCAGCATCCAAAGTCGACATTTTTCGACATCTTTGGATGCTGGCGTACAGCTTTTTGGTAGTCATGGACGCTCTTGGCCGGCTAATTGTTTGAGGAGACCTTTGGATTATGGCTGTTTGACGCCTCTGGAAAGGTTTCCGAGAGGGCTGTGGTCAAAAAAGGGCAAATATGAGTACTGCTACCTGTTTAGTAGCAGCGATTTTGATCACTTCAGGAACTATTCAACGTTCCACTCGTCCGCAGACGACGTTATTTCTCCTCATATGTTCAATAAAAGTAGCTCTTAATGGGAACAAATCTCATCAGGAGCTATAATTTATAGCAAATAAATGCAACCATAATGGCAACAGTGGTAGCGCGCAGAGATGTGGTGTAAGAGGCGGGGCATGCCCCGCCTCTTCTCTTTCTTGAAAGGGAGGGGACACCGCCTAGAATTCGTCGTTGGAGTAATGAAGGTGACGAATGGAAGGAAAGGCGATGCCCCAAGAAGAGAGTGTACTGCGCCTCGGCCGCGACGAGGCCCTCGAGGCGGCGAGGCTTTGGCAGGAGTGCGGCGACGCGCGCGAGTTCGCGTGCAGGGTGCTGGGCGGCGTGATGAACGCGCTGATGGACTCCGAGGCCCAGCAGATGTGCGGCGCGAGCCGCAACGAGCGCAGCGACGGCAGGGAGAACAGCCGCAACGGCTACCGCCCCAGGTCGCTCAAGACCGCCGTGGGCGACGTGGAGCTCGAGATACCCAAGCTCAGGCACGGCACCTACTACCCCGAGGGCATGCTCGCGCGATGGTCGCGCGTCGACACCTCGGTGGCCTCCATCGTGCAGGAGATGTACGTGTGCGGCGTGTCCACCCGCAAGGTCGAGCGCGTGGCGTCCAAGCTGGGCATATCCTCGCTGTCGAGCTCGGAGGTCTCGAGCCTCTGCTCCGACCTCGACGCCGAGGTGGAGGAGTTCCGCCGCCGCGACCTTTCGGGCACGCCGTGCTGCTACCTGTGGCTCGACGCCACCTACATGAGCTGCAGGGTCGGCTCGTCGGTCGTCTCGCAGGGCGTCGTGACCGCGATCGGGCTGGGCGCCGACGGGCGCAAGCACTTCCTGGGCTGCGACGTGGTCGACACCGAGAGCGAGGACTCCTGGGCGGCCTTCCTCGGCGGGCTGCGCGAGCGCGGGCTGGCCGGCGTCCGCCTCGTGGTGTCCGACAGCCACGCCGGGCTCGTGGCCGCCGTCTCGCGCCTGTTCCAGGGCTGCGCCTGGCAGCGCTGCGTGACGCACCTGCAGCGCAACCTCCAGAGCGCCTGCTCGGGCAGGCCCGAGGACTCCAAGGCGGCCGTCAGGGACCTCGTGCACGCCGCGGTCTACCAGGACGACCCCGACCTCGCGCGCTGCGTGTGGGCCGAGGCGGCGCCCTGGGTGGCGTCGGTGTCCGCCAGGGCCGGCGAGGTCTTCGAGCAGGCCGAGGACTCCGCGCTGGCGTTCACGGCCTTCCCCAGGGCGCACTGGGCCAAGCTCCGCACCAACAACGTCCAGGAGCGCGCCAACCGCGAGATCAAGCGCCGCTACAGGGCCGTGCAGTCCTTCCCCTCGAGGGAGTCGATGCTGCGCCTGACGTGCGCGAGCCTCATGGAGACCGAGGGGCAGTGGTCCCAGCAGCGCGTGTTCTCCGAGGCCTCGGCCGCCGAGGGCTTCGCCGAGCCCGCGGACAGGCCGGCCCCGACAGAGGGGAGGCGCCGCGCGCTCGGGCGGCGCGCCAGGGAGATAGTGGACGAGATAGTCGAGAAGCGCGGCCTCAAGAAGGAGTAACATCGGGGCTTGCAGCGACGGACCTCAGGACACTCTTACACCACGTCTGCGCGCGCGACCCAACCGTACTCATATTTGCCCTTTTTTGACCACGACCCTCCAGAATAGTCGCTGAGAGCGACACTAAATGACAAAATCCGACACTTGAACGTTCTTATATGAGTAGCCATTGAAGGACACCTAACGACTACTCCCATTCGCGACACACTGTGTCGCGAATTAAGCTGGCCCCATTACCGAAGACCAGTGAGAGCTCCTGCCCAGAATCTCAATAGCTTAATAAAGGGCTCCCCTCCGGAAGTTCAATGAGCATCCAAATTCCAAGCTGAAAAGCAAAGGAGTATCGAAGCCGTCAATGCTCATTTCCTATCGAACAGGCAGGTCAAAACAAGCTAATTAGCCCGATGAACTGCTTGTATTTTTGTCTACAAAATTGTATACAAAAAGAGAATCCGAGAACCGGCGCTCGACATTATGTCGATCGATAGGAGGCGCCATGGATGCTAAGCAGCTCGAAAAGATGATGGGGTTTGCTCCCGGAGAGTTGAAGAAAGCCGCGGAAGCCTACGAAAAAGATGAGTGGCCGAAAGGTCACACCATCAAGTTGGGAAGGCCACCAATCTCCGATGAGCCGAGCGTCGTTATATCAGCACGTGTGGGCGAATCGATTCTTGAGGCGTTTGACGAAAAAGCCAAACGCCATGGGCAAACGCGCACGGAACGGCTCAGGG
>CABUHP010000198.1 GCA_902491415.1 uncultured Collinsella sp. | reverse complement strand
CGCCGTTTGCCAACAGCGCTATGGACGGATATGCCGTGCGCTCGGCGGACTTGGTGCAGACATCTGGCGAGGCGCCGGTGACGCTCGACGTTATCGGACACGAGGCCGCGGGCCATGTGTTTGAGGGCGCAATCGGTGCGGGCGAGGCGGTCCGCATCATGACAGGCGCGCCGGTGCCCGAGGGTGCCGATGCCGTGGTGAAGTACGAGATCGTCGATGTGCTCGACGGTGACGGCAACGAGGGCTCGCACGTTCGCTTTTCGGCGCCGGCCAAGGTAGGGGAGAACGTTCGCTCTGCTGCCGAGGAGGCCCATGCCGGCGATGTTGTGATGCACGCCGGCGAGGTCGTGGCTCCGGCGGGTGCGGGTCTGCTGGCAAGCGCCGGATACGCGAGCGTGAAGGTGCACGCTGCCCCGCGTGTGGGCATCATCTCGCTGGGCACGGAACTGGTCGCACCGAGTAAGGTACCGGCGCGTGGTCAGATTCGCGATTCCAACTCCTCGGCGCTGATGGCCGAGGCACTCGATGCCGGCGCCGAGCCCGTGTTCTACGGCATCGCGCCCGATGATGAGCAAGCGATTGCCGAGCTGGTACATCGCGCCACGCGAGAGTGCGATTTTGTCATTACGAGCGGTGGCGCCTCGGCGGGCGATTACGACTATGTGACGGCGCTCGTCCGGCGCGAGGGCGAGGTGCTGTTTGACCGCATCTCGATGCGTCCGGGCAAGGCCATCACGTTTGGCTTGCTCGGGGGTAAGCCCTACCTGGGGCTTTCAGGCAATCCGGCCGCGGCGTATGTGGGCTTTGAGATGCTCGCCCGCCCGGCGATTCGCAAGATGCGCGGCTTTGCCGAGGGTACGCGTCCCGTGCAGCAGGCGACGCTTACGCACGGCGTGAAAAAGCGACAGCATCGCCGCTTCTTCGATCGCGCCACGGTTTTGCGCGACCCCGAGACCGGTGAGTTGTTGGTGACCGAGGCTAAGACACAGAATTCGGCGCTGCTTGGAACTATGCAGCGTGCGAACTGCCTGTTGCGTATTGACGAAGGACCGTGCGAGCTCAAGGCGGGAGATGCCGTGGACGTTGTTCGCGTCGACCTGCCCGAGGGCGCCGTGTTGTAGGAGGAATGCTATGGAGCTGAAGACATCGATCGTGACGTGCTCGGATACGCGCGATCTTGCCCAGGACGAGGCTGGAGCCGCACTCGAGGAACTTATCGAGGCACAGGGCTGGACGGTCGCCTCACATGTGGTCGTGCGCGACGACGTCAGCGAGATTGGTGATGCCATTGTGGAAGCTGCCGATGAGTGCCACGCCAATGTCGTGCTCACCTGCGGCGGCACGGGGCTTTCGATGCGAGATGTGACGCCCGAGGCGACGCGTGCCGTCTGCGACCGCGATGTGCCGGGTATTGCAGAGGCAATCCGCGCGTATTCGATGACCAAGACGCGCCGCGCCATGCTCTCGCGCGCTATTTGCATGCAACGAGGTCATACACTTGTCGTAAACTTTCCCGGTTCTACGAAGGCCGCCCGCGAAAGCTGGGAGGCCATAGCAGACCAGCTGGAGCATGCGGCTCAGATGACAGCTGGCGGCGGACATACCAACTAAGCGGTTTAACTGCGGCGGGGCGACCTGAACGGCTGCTCCGCCTTTGTTTTCCGCCGAAGCGACGCCGAGATGCACGGTAATTCGGAACTATATTCTCTGACGAGAATAATTTCTCACTATCATTATTCGCGCAGAAGTATAATCTGATTGCAGATTAAAGCCCGCGGTGGGGTACCCGGGCATAGCGTTCGAAAGGGTTGAACATGTTCGATATGGTTTCTCGCCGCGGATTCGTTTCGCTTTCTGCTGTCGCCGCTGCCGGCCTTGGTCTTGCCGGCTGTTCGGACAGCAAGACCTCCGAGCCGGCCGGATCCGATGCCGGCTCCGTCAAGTCTTCCTCTAAGAAGAAGGCTGTCGAGCTGCAGGTCTTTGCCGCTAACTCGCTCGAGAAAGCTCTGCCCGAGGTTCAGGAGCTCTACACCGAGCAGACCGGCACCACGTTTGCCGACACGCAGTTTAAGGCGTCTGGCGACCTTGTCGAGCAGATGCGCGCCGGTGCCGCCGTCGACGTGCTCATCACGGCCTCCAAGGGCACCATGGACGACGCCGAAGCCGCCGAGCTCGTCGATGCCGACACGCGTGAGGACATGTTCGTCAACGACCTCGTGATCATTCGCGCCGAGGGCTCCGATACTAAGGTCGAGGCCATCGCCGACGTCGCGAATCTGGACGGTAAGATTGCCATCGGCGACGCCAAGACCGTCCCCGCCGGCAAGTACGCCAACCAGGCGCTGGCTTCTGTGGGCCTTTATACCGGCACCGAGGGCGACGACGGCGAGTACGCGCCCGAGCTCGCCGACAAGGTAGCCCTGGCCGACAAGGTCGGCACCGCTGCGTCTTACGTCTCTACAGGCGACTGCGTGGCGGGTTTTGTCTACAGCTCCGACATCTTCCGCTACGACGGCATCGAGGAGGCCTTCGTGTGCCCCGAGGACTCGCACAAGCCCATCGTGTATCCCGGTGCCGTCGCCGAGAGCTCCGAGCACGCCGACGAGGCCAAGGCGTTCATCGACTTCTGCCTGACCAACAAGAAGGCCCAGAAGATTTGGGGCAAGTACGGCTTTGAGCTTTCCGAGTAGTGCGGCTTGGCGCGATAATTCCATCGTTTTGTGTTTCACTCCGTCCTTGTATTCGCTTGGAGCTTTTCGTGCTTAATAGATTTCGCATGCTTGTCGCCTGTGCTTTGATCTTCGCGCTTTGCTGGGTGCCGGGATTTGCGTTTGCCGGGGACGCCGAGGACGGGGCCCAGGTTGCTGCGACCGCTCATGGGCTTTCCTATGGAATCGAGGGTTTTGAGCGGTTGGCGAAGGGGACCGCTCGTGCCATGGAGGGCCAGCCTGAGGGCTACCGGTTTCCCGTTGACGAGGATGTGGACCTTGTAGTGGCGCCTGCTGCCGATCGCGTTGTGGCGTGGATATCGCCCAAGGCGGTCGAGAAGTATGGATTGGATCCGCAGGACAACGAGTGCGTATCGGGTCTCAAGGCCCTCGTCTGTGACCTCGACAGCGCAAACTGCATGGGAGGTGCGCGGCTGGGGGACGTGGATCTTCCTTGGTATGTCACGGCGGAAACAACGTTTGATGCCGGCGGGTATACCTATGGCTTTGATGAGCGCGGTGCGGATGGGGACCGCTATGTGGTGATTGCATCAGCCTCGGGTGATGCCAAGGGCGGCGCGCGTTGGCTTGATAGCGCTCAAATGGTAGAGGCGTCGTCTGTCATGTTGCGGGATGAGCAAGGGCCCTTGACCTCTCTGGTCTCCTTTTTGGGCGACATCGACTATCGCCCGTTTTGGGTGTCCATTAAAACGAGCGGCCTTGCCCTGGTGATCTCCCTTGCGCTGGGCCTGTTCGCCGCGTGGAAGACTATGGGTACCTCGAGTCGCATCAAGGGCCTGCTCGATTCGGTCTTTACGATTCCTATGGTGCTGCCGCCCACGGTCTGCGGCTTTCTGCTCCTCATGCTGTTTGGCCGCTCGACCGGGGTGGGCCAGTGGCTTA
>CABUHP010000197.1 GCA_902491415.1 uncultured Collinsella sp. | reverse complement strand
CGTTCGGGCACGTTCGAGGCCAATAGCTCCTATGACGAGCAGGCCGGCAAGTTTACCGTCGAGAAGGCGCGCTCCAACGAAAAAATCAACCGCGAGCATGTCATTAAGTATGCCGAGCTCGAGCTTGCCTCGCTGGCCGAGACCGTAGATCTTTCCAAGCTCGGCAACGATGCCTATGAGCCGCTCAATGGAACGCTGACCGATGATCAGATTCAGGCCGCATGCGATGCCGCCAACAACTTCCTGGGCGTCAACGTGACCCTCAAGCTCAACGGCGAGGATGCCGGCAAGGTTGATGGCAGCTCCGTGTTGCAGTGGATCAGCTTTGCCGATCCGGCCAACCCCACGCTCGATACGTCGCAGATCAGTAGCTGGGCAGCCGAGCTCGCCAACGGCTTTAATACTGTGGGCTCCACTCGCTGGTGGACGCGAGCCGATGGCAAGCAGTGCGCCGTCGAAGGCGGCGACTTTGGTTGGTCCATCGACAGCAGTTCGCTCGTCAAGCAGGTCGAGGACGCCATTAACAACAAGCAGACCGGCGAGATCGAGATCAAGTACTCCCAGAAGGCCGACACCTTTACTGCAAAGGGAGAGCCCGACTGGAAGGCGTATATCGACGTCGACCTGTCCGAGCAGCACGCGCGCTACTATGACGAGAACGGTAATATCGTTTGGGAGGCCAACTTTATTTCCGGCAAACCGGGCGAAGACGCCACCCCCGAGGGCGTGTGGCAGATCAACAGCAACGACGGCGGCAGTACCCTGATCGGAGCCAAGGACCCCGAGACCGGTAAGCCCAAATACGAGAGCCCGGTGAGCTACTGGATGCCGTTCGAGGGCAATATGATCGGCTTCCACGACGCTACATGGCAAAACGACAAGAGCTTCGATAATGCCGAGTCGTACAAGTGGTGCGGCAGCCACGGTTGCATCAACCTGCGCCTAGCCGACGCCAAAGCGCTTCACGACTGCATTAAAGTCGGCCTGTGCGTGGTTGTCCACTCGTAGTGCAACGCGCGCATTCATACAACATGGAACTGCTGCGACTAATCTAACAGTTCCGAAAGAAACCGTCTTATGCGCCTGCCCCGACCGGTGGGCGCATATACTTATGGAGGTTCTTTCTATAAAGGAGACGCTATGCCGAATGCCCCCACGATCACCCCGGACCCAGATGATACCGAGCGCACGCCCGAAGGTGTCACCGAAACGATTCCTCTGATTACAGACGTTCATGCCGAAAAGCAGAACGAACGCATAAACGATACGGCCGAGATTTCCGATGAAGAGGCATATGCCAAGCTCAAGGCAAAACGTGCCGAACGTCGACGCAAAAAGCTGATTCGACGCGGTATTGCCGCCGGCGTCGTTGGCGCCATCGCGTTCATTGGCATTGTTGCAACTCTGGTTTTCAATGCGCAGCCGCAGAGCGCCAGCGGACCTGTGACCGACATGGTGACCGAGGGCACGTTTTCCACGACCGTCGAGGCGAAAGGCCAGCTCAAACCCATTTCGTCCTCAGTGGTCTCCCCTTCTGTCGACGGTACGGTCGATTCGATCAACGTGCAGGCAGGCCAATCCGTCAACGAGGGCGACGTGCTTATGACCATTAAAAACGACGAGCTCGATCGCAATGTTGCCGAGGCGCAGCGTGCAGTTGCGGCCGCTCAGGAAGACCTCACCAACACGCAGAAAGCCGCAGCTGCCGCACAGGCCGCCCCAACGACGGACGTCGATGGAGCTTCCGCCGCGGCTGGCATCTCCGCCGCATCAGCGGACACGAACGCCGTATCGGCCGCGCAGCGCAGCCTCGCATCGGCCCAGGCAAACCTCGATCAGGCGAACGCCAAGGCCGCCAGCCGTACGGTCACGGCCCCGAGCTCGGGCAGCATCGTGGAGCTCAACGCCAAGGTGGGCGCCACGGTAACAGGCGGCATGATCATGGGCGAAAGCGATACGAGTGGCGGCAAGCAGTGCATGCAGATCGCCGACCTGTCCAAGATGAAGGTGACCGTGCAGGTGGGCGAAAAGGACATCGCCAAGATCGCCGTTGGGCAGAGCGCCAACGTCACGTATCCCGCGTTTCCCGATATCGTGAGCCAGGGCACCGTCACGGCTATCGCGTCGGTGGCAAACTCCGACGCCGCCAACAGTGGCGGCGGCAGCGTAACCTTTAACGTCGATATTCTCATTGAGGCGCCCGACGCGCGCCTGAAGCCGGGCATGACGGCCGAGGTATCGGTGGTGACCGAGCAGCTCGACGACGTGGTGATGGTGCCGACGATGGCGCTCATGACCGAAGACGGCGAACACTATTACGTCAACGTCGCAACCGATGACGAGGGCAAGCAAACCCGCCGCGTCAAGGTGACCGTCGTGACGCAAAACGATGACGAAGCCGTAGTCGGCAAGACGCAGGTCAAGCACGATGAACAGGGCAACGAGATCAATCCTAACGTGCCGGTTACCAAGCTACGCGATGGCGACACCCTCGTCATGGACACCGGAACGGACGCAACGGCTGACGGCGGCTACAGCGCTGATTCGGGCAGCATGTCTGCCGATGAGGGTATGTAATGCGTCCCGTCATCGACATTCGCAACGTGCACCGCATCTTTGAGAGCGAGGCCGGATGCGCCCATATCCTGCACAACGTGAGCCTGGCGGTAGATCCCGGCGAGTTCGTCGCCATTACCGGCCCCTCGGGCTCGGGCAAGTCGACGCTCATGAACATCCTGGGCTGCCTGGACAAACCGACGGCGGGCGACTATTACCTGCAAGGGCTCAACGTGGCCGAGCTCGATGATGACGAGCTCACCGAAGTCCGCGCCCTGAGCATTGGCTTTGTCTTTCAGAGCTTCAACCTGCTGCCGCGCCTGTCGGTTATCGAAAACGTCATGCTGCCGCTGGCATACACTAACGTGCCCCGTAGCCAGCGCGAGATGCGCGCCGTGCACGCGCTGCAGGCCGTCACGCTGCCCGTCGACCACTGGGACCACCGCATATCCGAGCTCTCGGGCGGCCAGATGCAGCGTGTCGCCATCGCACGCGCCCTCGTCAATGACCCGCCCATCATTCTGGCCGATGAGCCGACGGGAAACCTGGACTCCGCCACTGGAGCGCTTGTGATGGAAACCTTCCATAAGCTCCAGGAGCGCGGCAAAACCATCGTGCTTATCACACACGACCCCGGCATCGCCGCCGAGGCCGACCGTGCCGTGACCATCCGCGACGGTCGCATTCACGACGGCGCGTATATTCCACATGCACCGCGGACCCTGTGCAGCGCCGTAGATAGCCTGCCCATGATTTCCGCCTCCTACAACCCGTCGAAAGGAGTGGTGGCATGAGCGCCCGCGATCTCATCCAGGAAGCCCTTCACTCGCTCGAGGCCAACAAGGGGCGCAGCCTGCTCACCATCCTGGGCATTGTCATCGGCATCGCCTCGGTTATCGCCATGACTTCGCTCATCGGCGGCATCCAAAACAGCCTGGTAAACAGCCTGGGCCTCAACGCAGCTCGTATGGTACAGATCTATTCGTCGCAAGAACTCACCGATTCGGACGTCGAGAAGCTTAAAAAACTGGTGCCGCAGATTGAGCAAATCGGCATTG
>CABUHP010000196.1 GCA_902491415.1 uncultured Collinsella sp. | reverse complement strand
GCGGTAGACGAGAGCTTCACCCCGGCCTTCGACACCACCGGCGTCCTCACCAGCGCAAAGTAGGACGTTCGTCGATGATTTTTCTGGGACGGGGATTAAAAAATCATCGAGAGGATCGCCTGTTCGAAAAGTTGTCAAAATAGCCGCGCTCCAAAAAGACTGGTTATTGGGCGTTGACAGTTGGCGAGCCGTAGGTAAAATATCGACTTGTCCTGGGGACGTAGCTCAGTTGGGAGAGCGCTGCCGTCGCATGGCAGAGGCCGAGGGTTCGACTCCCTTCGTCTCCACCCTTGGATTTGATAAGCCGCTGACATTGTGTCGGCGGCTTTTTTTAAAAGAAAGGGCTATACCATGGCCGAGCTTGAGTCCCAACCATTGTCCGACGAGGAGCGCGCTGAGTTGGAAGAGCTCCGCGCTGAGAAGGCCCGCCGCGAGGCTCGGGAAGAGGCCCGTCGCGAGCGTGAGGAGCTGACTGCCCTGCGTGCCGAGCGTACGAAGGCCGAGGAGGCCGCCGCGAACGCCGCATCCGCATCGGCGCCCGCGCCCGCACCCAAGCCCGCTGCTGCGAAGCCTGCACCTGCCGCGCCCAAACCTCAGCCTAAAAAGGCCGCCCGTCCCAAGTCCGTCGAGCCCAAGCCGAGCCGTGACGAGATGACCTTTGCCCAGCGCATGGTTACCTCCAAGGAGCCTATGGGCGAGAACGAGATCCCTGGCATGGCGCCGGCTCAAAAAATCATCATTGTCCTTGCCCTCATCGCGTTTGTCATCTTTATGGGCTACACGATCCTGACCAGCATGGGCCTGCTCTAACCGACTCGCATCGGGCGTCATGTCCGCATGCTCTGCTCTCGTCCAACCCTCAAATTCTGCACCACACATCCGAAAGGTCGCCCCATGGCTTTGACCGACATCTCGCATCCCACCGACATTGCAATGCTCACCGATCTGTACGAGCTCACTATGGCCCAGGGCCTGTGGGAGAGCGGCAAGGCCAATGAGCAGGGTTGTTTTACCGCGTTTTACCGCGACCATCCCTTTGGCAGCGCCTATGCCGTCATGTGTGGCACCGCCGAGCTGCCCGAGCTCGTCGAGAACCTGCGCTTTACGCCCGAGGATATCGACTACCTCGCCTCGCTTGAGGCCCCTGCCGGCGGCGCGATGTTCAAGTCCGCATTCCTCGACTACCTGCGCGATTTTCGTGCGCATGTAAATATCGACGCCGTCCCCGAGGGCGAGCTCGTCTTTCCGCGCGAGCCCATGGTGCGCGTCACCGGTCCTGCGCTCGAGTGCCAGCTGCTTGAGACGGCGCTGCTCAACATCGTCGGGTTCCAGACGCTTGTCGCCACCAAGACGGCGCGCGTGGTGCTCGCCGCCGACGGTCGCCCCGTGGCGGAGTTTGGCCTGCGCCGCGCCCAGGGTCCCGATGGCGGCCTGGCCGTTGCGCGCGCGAGCTACGTTGCCGGCTGCTCCTCTACGTCCAATGTGCTCGCCGGCCGCCGCTATGGTATTCCCGTCTTTGGCACGCATGCGCACAGCTGGGTGATGAGCTTCGATTCCGAGCTCGAGGCCTTCCGCGCCTTTGCCAAGTCGAGCCCCAAGAACTGTACGCTGCTCATCGACACCTATGACGTGCGCGAGGGCTGCGAGCATGCCATTACGGTTGCCAAGGAGATGGAGGCGGTGGGCGAGCGTCTGTCGGCTATTCGCATCGACTCCGGCGACCTCGCCAAGCTCTCCAAGTATGTTCGCGGCCGTTTTGATGCCGAGGGCCTGCCCTATGTGGGGATCTCGGTTTCCAACGATCTTGACGAGTACACGATTCAGTCGCTGCTGGACCAGGGCGCGCCCATCGATAGCTTTGGCGTGGGTACCAAGCTCGCGACCTGCTATGACCAGCCGGCGCTGGGTGGCGTGTACAAGCTTTCCGCCCGCCGTGCGAGCGAGGCAGATCCATGGACGCCGGTGGTCAAGCTCTCCGAGCAGCCCTACAAGCGCACGATCCCGGGCGTGCAACGCGTGCGTCGTTATTACGACGGTTTTGGCGGCCCGGTCTGCGACATGATCTACGACGAGGACCATCTGGCGGGGGAGGGCGCCGCGCGCGGCAATACCCTCGTGGCCGTGAATGATGCCGCCCTGGTGACCGATGTGTCGGAGCTTGAGTATCGCGAGCTGCTGGTGCCGATCGTGCGCGATGGCAGTGCGGTGGCTCCGCGTGAGAGCATCCAGGACGCGCGCGAGCGCTGTGCTTGGGCGCTCGATCATCTGGACGCAGCTTTCAAGCGCTTTCTGTACCCGCAGACCTATGTGGTGGGCATGGAGCAGGGCCTGGCTCAGGTACGCGACGAGCTCGTGCGCAAGAACATGGCCGCGGCCTCTGCCTTTCCCTGGGCAAAATGATCCGCATGCGACGGAGGAAAACGGATCATTTTTCTCGCTTGCCCGTTCGTCCGTTCGCTGAACAGTCGATTGGTTTGACGTATGACGACTTCTTATAAAACGATGGTGGTAAAGATCGGTTCGTCCACGGTGGTGGGCGCCGACGGCAAGGTCAACCGCGCCTTTATCGGCGGGCTTGCCGATCAGGCCGCAGCCCTGCGCAAGCTCGGCTGGCGCCTGGTCGTGGTGAGCTCGGGCGCTATCGCCTGCGGCTATCCCGTGTTGGGCTTCGACCGCAAGCCGGTCGGCGACCTGCCGAGCCTGCAGGCCTGCGCCTCGGCTGGTCAGTGCATCATCTCGTCGGCCTACGACGAGGAATTCCATGCACGGGATCTGCTCACCTCGCTCGTGCTGCTCACGCGTCACGACACGGCGCGTCGCACGTCCTACCTGCACGCGCGCGACGCCCTGCTGCGCCTGGTGGAGCTGGGCGTGGTGCCGGTCGTCAACGAGAACGACACCGTTACCGTCGACGAGATCAAGTTTGGCGACAACGACACACTGGCGGCGCTTGTGAGCTGCCTGGTTTCTGCCGATCTGTGCGTGACGCTCTCGGACATCGATGGCCTCTATACTGCCAATCCGCATGAGGACCCCACGGCCGAGTTTGTTCCTGTCGTGCATAAGATCGATGCCAAGATTATTGCCTCGGCGGGCGATTCTTCCACATCGGTGGGCACGGGCGGCATGATTACCAAGATTCGCGCGAGCCGCATCCTGATGACGGCGGGCATTCAGAGCGTGATTTGCTCGGGCGAGGAGCCCGATGCGCTCGTGCGCCTCGCCCGCGGCGAGAGCGTGGGCACGCTGTTCGATCCGCCGGCGGAGCGTCTGGACATCGCACCCCGCAAGCTGTGGATCGCACTGGGCGACAAGGCGCATGGCTCGGTGACGGTCGATGATGGTGCTGCGAAGGCGCTGGTCAGCGGTGGTTCTTCCCTGCTTGCGGTGGGTATTCGCGAGGTCGATGGCCAGTTTGCCGAGGGCGATGTGCTCGACGTGTGCGACCCGAGCGGTATGGTTGTCGCCCGCGGTATCGCCGAGGCCGATTCGGACGTGCTGGAACTTGCTGCCGGTCGCCGCCAGGACCAGATCGCCAGCAACCGCCTGCTCGCTAACCTGGCCGAGAAGCCGGCGATACACAGGGATAATTTAATCGTCTTCGCGTAACCAATTGACGCTGCAAAC
>CABUHP010000195.1 GCA_902491415.1 uncultured Collinsella sp. | reverse complement strand
CGGGCGTCGTGGGCATCTTTATTGGTACCTTGGTGTTTGCCCTGCTGGCGCCGCTTGTGGGCGGCTTGATCGACGGTCTTGACCGTAAGCTTTCGGCCCGCATGCAGGGTCGTGTGGGTCCGCGTCTGCTGCAGCCCTTCTACGATGTTGCCAAGCTGCTGCGCAAGGCCCCCGCCAGCGTAAACACCATGGACGACACCTACATGGCGTGCGCGCTCATCTTTACCGTCGTGGGCGGCGGCATCTTTGTGTCGGGTTCCAACACGCTGCTGTGCGCCTTTATGGTGACGCTCGCCGCGATCTTTGTGGTGCTGGCGTCCGCCTCGACGCAAAGCCCATTTGCCCAGGTTGGCGCCGATCGCGAGTTGCTGCAGGTTATGAGTTACGAGCCTGCCGTTCTGCTGATGAGCGTGGGTCTGTATCTTGCCACCGACAGCTTTGATTCCATCGCCGTGACGGGGCAGTCGGCCCCCATCATCGTGTACAGCGCGCCCATTTTCCTCGCGCTGCTCGCGGTGCTCACCATCAAGCTGCGCAAGTCGCCGTTTGACCTTTCATACTCGCATCACGCGCATCAGGAGATTGTCCAGGGCGTCGCCACCGAGATGAGCGGCGGCACGCTGGCCAAGATGACCCTTATGCACTGGTGCGAGACCGTGCTGTTTTTGATGTGGGTGGGCATGTTCTTTGTTTGGGACAACCCGGTGAGCTGGGTGGTCGCCCTGGTCGTGATGGCTGCGACGTACTTTGTCGAGGTGCTGATCGACAACACCTTCGCCCGCAGCACCTGGCGCAGCTGCTTTAGGCTCGGATGGGGCGTGGCGCTGGTGTTTGGCCTGCTCAACCTTATGCCCATCCTCGTCGACGTATTTATTTAGGAGGCGGCATCCATGGATCATAAAATGTCGCGCTCGCCGTGGGTTATTCATTACGACGGTTCGAGCTGCAACGGATGCGATATCGAGGTGCTGGCCTCGCTCACGCCGCTGTTCGATGCGGAGCGCTTTGGCGTGGTCAACACCGGCAACCCCAAGCATGCGGATATCTTTTTGGTGACGGGGTCGGTCAATGCCCAGAACCTGCCCGTCGTGCGCCAGATCTACAACCAGATGCTCGAGCCCAAGTGCGTGGTGGCGTGCGGCATTTGCGCGTGTTCGGGCGGCGTGTTCCGCGATGCCTACAACGTGATCGGCGGCGTGGACCGCGCGATTCCCGTGGACGTGTACGCGCCCGGGTGCGCCATTCGCCCCGAGACGGTGATCGATGCCATTGTGGAGGCGTGCGGCATCCTGGACCAGAAGGAGGCCGTTATGCGTGCCGGCGGTGACCCGCTTACCGTGGGCGGCGCCGCAACCTGGGACGGTGGCGTTGAGCTGGGCGAGGACGGGTTTGTGGCCGCAGCTGAGGCCGGCGACGCGCCCGCCGCTGGCGACGCACCTGCTGGGACGCCCACCGCGCCCGCCGCTGCAAAGGAGGCCGAGTAATGCAAAAGGCTATCTATACCATCGTCGGGATCGACGAGCTCCTGTCGCATGTCCAGGCGCTCAAGGGCGTCGGCGCGCGCTTTGTGCAAATGCACGCCGAGCGCTGTGTGGACGACGGATCGTATCGCCTGGTCTATACGTTTATCAACGTTCGTGCTGCTCAGGAGCATATTGCGCAGGACGGCAGCTATGCAATCGAGAACCTGGTGGCTGAGGGCATCGACCAGTACCAGGAGATTCCGTCCATCAGCTCGTATTACCCCGCGGTGTTCCCGTTTGAAAATGAAGCGCACGACCTGTTTGGGCTTGCCATCACCGACATGCAGATCGACTTTAAGGGCTTTTTCTACCAGGTATCGACTGCCGAGCCCATGAGCGTTATCACGCCCGAGGTGAAGGCCGCGCGCGAGAAAGCCATGAAGGTTCGTGCCGCCGCCGAGGCCAAGGCGCGCAAGGCTGCGGCCGAGAAGGCCGCCGCTGCCGCGGCCGCTGTGGGGGAGGGCGCTGCGGGCGCCGACGATGCTTCGGGCGCTGCCGTCGATCAGCCCGCTGCGGCTGCCGGCTCCGATGCTCAGCACGATGAGGCTGCCGCCAAGGCCGTGCTCAAGGCTGCCGAGATGGAGGCAAAGCTCGCCGCCATGGATCCCGAGAAAGCGGCCAAGGTCCGCGCGGCGCTTGCCGCCAAGGCCGCCCGCGACAAGCAGAAAAAGGAGGCGTAAGGTCCATGGCACATCGCTCCGTTATTCCGTTTGGCCCGCAGCACCCGGTGCTGCCCGAGCCGCTTCATCTGGACCTGGTGATCGAGGACGACCGCGTCATCGAGGCAATTCCGCAGATCGGCTTTGTGCACCGCGGACTCGAGAAGCTCACCGAAAAGCGCGATATGCATCAGTTTGGCTACATCGCCGAGCGCATCTGCGGCATCTGCGCCGTGGGCCACAGTTACGGCTATGCCAGCGCCTGCGAGCGCATGCTCGGCATCGAGGTGCCTGTCCGCGTGCAGTATATCCGCACCATTTTGCACGAGCTTTCGCGCATTCACTCGCACCTGCTGTGGCTGGGCCTGCTTGCCGACGCCTTTGGTTTCGAGGCGTTGTTCTATCGGTCGTGGACCCTGCGCGAGCAGATTCTCAAGATCTTTGAGAGCACGTGCGGCGGGCGCGTGATTCTGTCGATTAACGAGATCGGCGGCCTTAAGCACGACATCGAGGACTCCGAGCTGGCGGGCATTGTCCAGGCGCTCGATGCCATGCGCCCCGACTACGAGGCCCTGGTGCATACGTTTTTGGACGACAATAGCTGCGGCGAGCGACTGCACGGCGTAGGCGTGATCAGCAAGAAGGACGCGCTGGATCTGTCAATGGTCGGCCCGTTCGTTCGCGCCTCGGGCGTGGATTACGACGTGCGCATGTTCGACGACGGTGCCTATGCGGATCTGGCCGCGTTTGAGCCCATCGTGGCGACCGATGGCGACTGCTATGCCCGCTGCCAGGTGCGTTGTGCCGAGGTCGCGCAGGCCATGGACATCATTAAGGAGCTTGTCAGCAAGATTCCGCACGACGGTATCGGCGGGCGCACCAAGCTTACGCCGGCCGACGGCGCGCGCGGCGAGGTTGTGATTGAGCAGCCGCGCGGCGAGGCGTACTACTATGTGCGCGGCAACGGCACCAAGAATCTGGACCGTTTTCGCGTGCGCACGCCGACGTCGCAGAACCTGGCGGGTCTGACACATGCGCTGCAGGGCGTGCTCCTTGCCAACGTGCCCATGATTATCCTGACCATCGACCCCTGCATTAGCTGCACGGAAAGGTAGGCGCGGCATGAGTTTACTGACATTTGCCAAGACGGCCTTGGGCTCTATGGTCAAGCAGCCGGTAACGGTGTGCTATCCGCAGGAGAAGCTGACGGCGCCCGAGCGCTTGCGCGGGCATATCGTCAACGACATGGACGTGTGCATTTGCTGCGGGATGTGCGCGCGTCGCTGCCCGGCGGGCGCGCTTGCGGTCGATCGCAAGGGCGGCACCTGGTCAATTGATCCGTATGCCTGCGTGGTGTGCGGTGAGTGCATCGAGAGCTGCCCCAAGCACTGCCTGACTATGGACACCGCCCGTACCCCGGTTGCGGCGGACAAGACTCCCACGGTAGAAACCAAACCGGAATAGCT
>CABUHP010000194.1 GCA_902491415.1 uncultured Collinsella sp. | reverse complement strand
AGGTCCAAGATCTATGGAACGCTATCAGCGAGGGCATCAACAGCCTGTAGAGGGTAGGCGGCCTGTCGGCGCACTGCTAGTGTTTGCCTGTGTGGTTGTGGCGGTGGCAGTGGCGGTTTGGGGGCTAAACGCCGCGCGGCAGCAGCGTCCTGGGGCCGCCTTCGATTCGGGCTCAGATTCGGCGGTGGCGTCCCAAAAAGATGAGATGCGAGATGCGGACGATTCGGATGTCGCTGTCACGGCGCAAACCTTTCTGCGGACGCTCGACAAGCGGTCTGGCACTGCGACGGATTCGCCTGAGGACAACGCGATTGCGGTCCGGCTTGCATGGTCCGAGGACCGACCGATGACCGAGGCAGCGGCGGATATGTTACGCGCCTACCGCGAGGTGCCAACGGCCCAGCTCGCCCTGAGCGGCTATCTCGATATTAAGGGCAACGTATGGGGCGCCATCGTGCGCGATGGGCGCGGCTGGGTCGATATGGTGACGGTTGCCGCGGATGCTGGCGATGCTTCGTGTCGTCTGCGCGCCGTGCGTCTGGTCCCGCAAACAATGAGCTCAAAGGAGGGATCGTGAAATGCATGGCGTTCTGCGTGAGGAATCTGCCCAGGCGACGGTCGAATACGCCATCGTCACGGTGGCGCTGTTATCGATCGTGCTGGCGATCGCGGGGCTTTGGCGTGCTGGCACCGATGGGCGCTTGGCAGCGCTGGTTGAGCGGGCGGCATCCCATGGCGCTACCTCGACGTCGGTTATCGACGCCGCTGCGGGCGCTAAGGACATCGCGTTGTATTGATATCGCGCGCGAGGACCGGGCGCAGTCTACGGTCGAGGCCGCTTTTTTGCTGCCGACGTTTCTGACGCTCATCCTTCTCGCACTGCAACCGGTGTGCCTGCTTTATACGCGCGCGGTCATGGAGTCTGCCGCCGCCGAGACCGCGCGGCTCATGACCACGACGACGGCGGAGGACGACGATCTTAAGGAGTTCACCCGCCGCCGGCTTGCCGCAGTGCCCAACGTTTCGATCTTTCATGCCGGCGGGCCGTTGTCGTGGGATGTCGAGCTTAGCCGGGCCGATGCGGGCGGCGTCTCGTCCGTGTCCGTTTCCGGCGAGGTCAAGCCGTTGCCTGTGATCGGTGCGTTTGCGCAGGCTATGGGTGGTACCGCCGAGGGTGGCTACGTTGAGCTCAAGGTCGATGTCTCGTATCAATCACGTCCCGAATGGCTGGAGGGAGATTATGATTCGTGGATTGCTGCATGGGATTAAGCGTTTCTGGTCTAGACGCGTTTTGACGCGCCGTCCGAGCTGCCATCGCAAGCGAGGCGGCTTTATGGGTCGAGCCGGTATCGACCTGTTTATCGAAGACGGTGCCTACACCACGCTTTCCTCTGCGGTGGTCATCTTGGTGGTGCTCACGCTGCTGTTTTCGTCGACGGCGGCGATATGGAGCATGTCGCGCGCGGGGGACACCCAGGTGGCTGCCGATAGCGGCGCGCTGGCAGGCGCCAATGTGGTGTCGTCCTATCACACGGCTGCCACGGTGGTGGATGCGAGCATCTTGAGTCTGGGGCTGGCGGGGTTTGCCACGATCGGGACGGGCCTGGTCGCCATCCTCATCCCGGGTGCCGAACCAGTTGCCGGCAATATGGTCGACACCGGGATTGAGATCATTAAAACGCGCAACAAGTTTGCCAAAAGCGCATCGGAAGGCTTACAGAAAATCGAGACGGCTCTGCCGTATCTGATCGCCGCGCGTGCCACGCAGGCGGTGTCGGCGCAGGATACCGATAGTGTGACCTATACCGGTACGGCGCTTGCCGTGCCCAGGACATCCGAGTCGGACTTCGCTGCGCTCAAAGGGTCAGAGATTTCGACCGATACCATTAAAGGCACATCAGATGATTTAGAGCGTGCGGCCGAGGAGCTGCGGAAGGCTTCTGAGGACACGGCGAAGGCTAAAGAGCGTGCTTGGCTGGCGGATTGTGGTGGGTCTGACAAGGGCTCGGTCGGCAGCTGTTCTTGCATGTGGGAGCGTGCGAAAAGCCTAACGGATCTCTCCGGTGTTCAAAATCCGCATTACTCATCGAGCGTTACGTGGGAGCCCCAAGTTGCCCTTGATCGCGCGAAGGACTACTACCATTGGCGTCTGACAAATGAGAAGCCCCACGGCTCGAGTGTCGAGATGAAGGCAGAGTCTGCGGCGCGTAAGGCGTTTTATACCTATGCGAGCGCGGAGGTCGATCGGGCGCATATAACCGAGAACGGAGACAGGGTTTCCTCCTATATTCCGCTGCTGCCGCGCAACTCTGATGAGGTTCGGGCGACGGAACTCTATACCGATGCGGTGTGGCCGACTAGCGTGAACGATGACAAGGCGTATCTGCATTACGGGACGACCTGCCCTAACTATAAGAAAGGGACGCCGAGCGGATTTGCTTCGGTTGCCGATTACGATGGACAGGATAAATGCAGCAAATGCCATTTTGGCGTTTTGTCGCTTGGTGCTGTTGCGGCGCCTTCAACCTCTATCGAAAACGGCTTCGAATATCACTTCGACGAGTTCAAAAAGGCCTTGGAGGAATACGTCAAATGTCGGAACAAAGAGCTTGAGCTCATGCGTCAGACCGAGGATGAGGCCGACCGTGCGAGCAATGCGTTTGACCAGGCCATTAAAGCGCTTTCGGGCGAGCGCCCGCGTATCGCTCCGCCCGGTCGCAACGGCGTGGTCGCCTTTGCGGTTTCGGGTGCCATCTCGAGCCCCGATGAGCTCAACTCTTCGTTTAACACGGCAGTCAGGCTTGGCGATCGCGGTGCTATCTCTGCCGCGGTGTTGGCGCCCGATGAGGCGACGGCGCAAAACAACGTGCTTTCGCGATTTTTCTCGACATTGAAGGAACGCTCGGGCGGCGTTGCCGGCGTGCTCGACGGCGTCATGGATGTTTGGGGACGGCTGCTCGTAGGATACGGTGATATCCAAGGTTCGGCCGACGAACTTATGGACGAGATGATTAAAGGCCTAGGAGGGGGCAGCGGCGCGTTGGGCTCCATCGCATCGTGGCTCGGCGATACCGTTTCGGCGTCCGTGGCGGCGTTGGGTCTGGAGCCGTGCGACTTGCGCCTGCGAAAGCCGGTGCTGACCGATTCCGCCAACGTCATTAAGAGTCCGGGGTCTGACATTGCTGGTTTCTCTCAAGCGCAAGACAAGCTGCGAGGTATTCCGTTGGGCGTGACCGATCCCAAGGCGCTTTGCGAGGCATTGGAATATCAAGTCGAACGCACCATTAGCGGTACGGTGTTCACGCTTGCGGAGATTCCTCTGCCCGGCGGCGGCTCCATCCCACTCACCGTCGATGTCGCCACGCTGGTTGGCGCTCTGGGCGGGGGGGCGTAATGAGTATCCGCATACGTCTGCGCGAGGAGCGCGCCCAGGCGACGGTGGAGATGGCAGTGGTTACGCCCGTTTTACTGGTGCTGGCGCTCATCGTGTACAACGTCATGATCTTTGCCAGCGCTGTCGCGCGCTTCGACCGCGTGGTGCCCGACATCGTGTTGGCGCACGCCGTGGCGCCGGAGGGGGAGGGCGACGAAAGCTCTGCCGATGCCTCGGCGACGGTTCAGACTCAAATTCTGAATGCCATGGAAGGCTATGACTTGCAGATCGAAGTGTCGAGCGAGCAAGGCGCGAAG
>CABUHP010000193.1 GCA_902491415.1 uncultured Collinsella sp. | reverse complement strand
GATGGAGATCGGCTTGATTGAAATGGCGGAATCAGCGGCGAAGGTCTTCTGACCCGAGCGCTCGACAAGCTGCGAGAGCTCCTCGACCTCGGCAGCGCCCTCATCGAACTCGATGCCGGCGTAGAGGTCCTCGGTGTTCTCGCGCACGATGACCAGGTCGACATCGCGGAAGCGCGAGCCGTCGCCCGGCTGCGACAGGCAGGGGCGCACACAGGCGTACAGGTCAAAATGCTTGCGCAGGGCGACGTTAACGCTGCGGAAACCCGTGCCGACCGGCGTGGTGATGGGGCCCTTGATAGCAACCTTGGTCTCGGCGACCGCATCGAGCACATGTTGGGGCAGCGGCGTGCCAAACTCGTCCATGACGCCGGCACCGGCCTCCTGGACGTTCCAGTTGATCTGGACACCAGTGGCCTCGACCACGCGGCGCATAGCCTGCGTAATCTCGGGACCGATACCGTCACCGGGAATCAGGACTACATCGTGCGCCATAATCTGTTACTCCTCGTCTTCGGCGTCGTCAGATTTTTTTACGCTAGCACGCTTCTTCTTTTTGGAGAGATCCAGGCCAAAACGTTTAACAAGCATTTCGCAAATCTCGCTCGAACGGGCCTTGAGATAGCTGCCCTTACCGTTCTCGGCATCGAACTTAAGGCGCAGCGCAAGCTTCTCGGCAACCTCGGCGTCAATCTCGCCCTGGCAAAACTCGTACAGGCAACCGAGCATGTCGCGATACTCGAGGTCGCCGTGGTAGCACTGGATGGCCTCGTCCAGGATGGGCCAAGCCTCGCGCGAACGCTCGACGCTCGTGGCACCCCACACGCACAGCAGGCGGAAGGCGGCATAGCGCAGCGTGGAGGAGATCTCGTCGAACAGTGCAGTCTCGGCGCCCTCAAAGGCATCGCCCAGCTGCTCGGGGCAGGTGGTAGCGAGCGCCGTCAGGGCATCGAGGGCCTCCCAGCGGGTCTGCGCCTCGGGGCGGTCGAGCGCCTCGATCAGCGCGGGCACGCAGGGCACGACGCGCTGCGGATCGCGCTCGGCAAGCAGGTGCAGCACGCGGGCGGCAAACTGGCGGATGCGGCGCGTGGGGCAGCCGAGCTCCTTGACCAGACGGTCGACGGCGTTCTCGTTCTCCTCTGCCAGCTGAAGCTGTGCCAGCTCCTCGTCGGTGAGCTGTTCGTCTTTGTTTTCTGCCATAGTTACCTCTTCTTACTATTTCTTAGCGTGCTTGCCAGCACCCTTGCTGTCATCGGTGACCGAGATGAGTTGTCGGTCGGCCGCGCCATTGCGACGCGCACGGCGGCGTTCCTCAGCGTCGCCCGCGTCGGCGGCGGCGCGATGAGCCTTGTTGACGTTAAAGACCTCGTCGTGCTTGCGCCACGGACCGACGGACTCGCCAAAGCTCATCTTAAGGCCGGCGATAAAGCCGCCGAGCCAGCCGATCGGCGCAAACTGCACCAGCGGGAACAGCGAAAACACCCAGGTCAGCAGGACGACTGCCGCCGCGCCTACAAAATTGGCGATCCAGTAGTCGCGTTTGGTGATGACGCGCTTTTCGCACGCCCACTGGCCGCACAAAAAGCCGATGTAGATCGCAAAGAGAAAGAGCACCAGCGCAAGCACCACGAACGTCCAGCTCATGGTCGCTACTCCTCGTGATGGTGGCCGCAGCAGCACTCGTGGCCGTCATCATGGCCGTGGCCGCCGCAGCACTCGTGGTCCTCGCCATGGTGGTGGCCGCAACCGCACTCGCGGTCGTCGCCGTGCTCGCCGCAACCGCAGCCGTCCTCGTGGGCACCATGCTCCTCGGGACGATACTGCGACCAGTCCAGACCGGCGGCGATGGCGTCGGCCTCCTCCTTGTAGAGTACCGTGATGGCCTGGGTGCCCAGCTTGGCGCCACCGATGGCGTCGAGCATATCGTAGAGCGTAAAGGCCACGTCGGCACCGGGCAGCGCGAGCTCGCGATCGTCGGCGTAAGCGAGCGCCAGGCGCAGGTCCTTAATGAAGTGCTCGACCATAAAACCGGGCTTGTAGTCGCCGTCGAGCGCCTTGGGAGCCAGGCTCTCCATGGCGCCGGACTTGCCGGTACCGCCCAGGATCATCTGGCGGGTCTTCTCCAGGTCAAGACCGCTCAGCTCGGCAAATGCCATGGCGTCTGCCATGCCGACCATGCAGGCGCCCAGCGACACCTGGTTGGCGAGTTTGGCAGCCTGGCCCTTGCCGGCGCCATCGAAGCAGCAGATGTTGGCCGCAAAGGTGGCAAGGATGTCGCGGACCGGCGCGATGTCGTTCTCGGTAGCACCCACGATAGCCGTGAGCGTACCGGCGATAGCGCCCGACTCGCCGCCGGTGACGGGGCAGTCAAACGCCATGCGGCCAGAAACCTGGGCGGCCTCGGCAATGTCACGGGCGAGCTCGGGCGAGCTCGTGGTGAGGTCGATCAAGACCGCGCCCGGCTTAGTGCACGCGAGCAGGCCGTCGCCCGCCAGGTAGAGCTCCTCGACCTCGGAGGGATAGCCCACCATGGTAAAGACGACGTCGGCGTTCGCCACGGCATCTGCCGGCGTATCGGCCCAGACGGCGCCGCGCTCGATAAGCGCTGCGGCCTTGGACTTGGTGCGGTTGTTGACCGTGACGGGATAGCCGGCATCCAGGATGTGACCGGCGATGGGGGCACCCATGATTCCGGTGCCGATAAATGCGACGGAGAGCTTGTTTGCCATGAAACCTTTCCTTTTGGGTTGGGTGTTGTTACCAGGTTGAATACTCAGTGCCAGCGTTTGGGTCGTGACTTGAGGGCGCTTGCAACCGCAGCGCCCGCCTACTCGCCGCGCACGCGACGCGCGATGCGGTCGGAAAGCGAGGCTTTCTCGGCGCGGTTCTTACCCCAAAACGCGCAGGCCACCATGCCGGGGCCCACGTGCGAGCCGATGGTAGGACCGACGGAACTACGGATGATGGTGACGTCGGCGCAGCCCTCCTCCTTGCGGATGGCGGCCTCGAGCCAGTCGCCGTCCTTCTCGGCATCGGCCGTCATGATGGCGATGGGCATGGTGCGGTCGGGCACGTAGTTCTCGCGGAACGACTTGAGGATGGACTTGAGCGCCTTCTTGCGGCCGCGGTTGACGCCAATCAGCGACAGCGAGCCGGCAAGGTCGTAGGAGAGCTCGGGCTTGACATCGAGCTTTGCCGTGAGCTGCGCCGCCGCGGGCGGAATGCGGCCGCCGGCAGCCAGCGCGTCGAAGCTCTCGAGCGTAAAGTAGCCGTGGACGTAGGTCTTTGCCTCGTTTGCCCAGTCGACCAGCTGCTTGGCGGTCAGTCCCGCCGAACGCTGGCGCACGGCCTCGAGCGCCAAGAGCGCGCCGGTCGCACAGGGCAGAGCGTTGTCGACCACGTACAGCTCAAAATCGGGATACTCGGCGCGCACGGCGTCCGCCGCCTGGCACGCGGAGTTGTAGCTCGACGACAGCGCCGAGGTAAAGCACAGGTAGACCGTGGGCGTGCCCTCTTTGGCGCACTCGGTAAAGAACTCGATATAGCGACCGAGCGACACAGCCGAGGTGGACACGCGGGCACCAGCGCGCATGCGGTCGTAAAACTCCTTGGGCGTGATGCTCGACCAGATGTCATCCGTGCGCTCCTCGCCATCGATAATGAAGGGGAAACCCAGGATATCGACATCGAGGTTCGCGGCGACCTCGGGGCTAAAGTCGCAGCAGGT
>CABUHP010000192.1 GCA_902491415.1 uncultured Collinsella sp. | reverse complement strand
GGTCACTGTTTCTCTCGGCGCTTTATGAGTTTGGCATCAACGTGGTCTTTATCGCACTGGCTGCCGAAGCCGTGCTGCTTCTTTTGCGCGTGCCGCTCAAGCGCGACCTGAACGGCGACGGTATTGTGACCGCTGAGGAAGACGCCGAGGTCGACGAGCTGTCACGCAAAGTGCGCCGCCGCATCATCGTGGGCACGGTGATCTTTGCCATCCCCTGCATTATTATGACGGCGGGTTCCATTGGCTCGGCGCAGGCCGGCGTGCAGGACGGCTACGGCGTCACCGAGACCACGCGCGAGCTTGCGGCGGTGCTGCCGGGCTTTAAAGATTACACCGTCGCCGTCGAGACCTCGGCCACCGAAGGGGACGAAGAAGGCATCGTCGAGCGCGAGATTGTCGCCCATGTGACGACAGGCGAGGCGCTTGGGGCGCACGACCGTCACGTCGCCCGCAAGCTCATCGACCTCAACGTGCCTGAACTCGACCGCGTGGAGTTCGATGTGAAGTGATGCCGGCGCGGGATGAATGCTCGCACGGACGCAAGTTACGACAAGGCGCAGACGCGATACGGACACGAGCGGGGTGCAGTTCATACCCGCGCCCCGCTCTCTGTTTTATTGCCGTGAATCAACTGTCCAGATCGACATCGCCAGACTCCACCGTAAACGCAGGTTTGGTGCTCACAAGATAAAATCGGGTCACCTTAGTATTTCTAATTAGGTAACCTTGATTCTCATTTTCATTGCAACAGCCTCAGGACTCAGCGCAACGCGTTGCGCTGAGTCCTGAGGCGCGAATCCGGGTAGGCAACCCCAGAGGGGCCGGAATCCCCCGGCCCGCGATGGAGGGAGGCCGGCATGTCCAGACCCAAGCCGTCCGGAAGGTCGTACGGGAGGCTCACGAGGCACGAGAGGAACACGGTCGAGAGGATGCTCGACCGCAACCGCAGCGCCCGCGAGATCGCCGCGGAGCTCGGCAGGTCGCCCTCGACCGTGACCAGGGAGGTGGCGGCGCACCGCTACGTCACCGCACCGCGCTCGCGCTACGGCGAGCCCGCGCCCGCGGACCTGTCGGGGGCCTGCCCCAGGCTCTCCGCGTGGCCGAGGTGCTGCAACGGCTGCTCGCACAGGAGGGGCTACGGCTGCTCGAGGAGGCCCAGGGTGTTCTACAGCGCCAGGAGGGCGCAGGAGGCGGCCGACGCCGAGCTCTCGGCGAGCAGGTCCGGGATCGACGAGACCGAGGAGGGTGCCGCCGCCAAGCTCGCGGCCATCAGGGACGGGCTCGCGCGCGGGCTCTCCCCGCAGCAGATAGCGGCGACGACCCCCGGGCTCAGCGCCTCCACCGTCTACAGGTGGGTGGACGCCGGCTACGACGGCATGACGAACATGGAGCTCAGGCGCAAGGTCGGCTACAGGCCGAGGTCGCGCCGGGCCCCGAAGAGGGCGACGTCCCACTCGGCGCGCAGGTCGCACGCGTCGTTCCTCGCGCTCGGCGAGGACGCCTGCGCCGCGGCCTGGGAGATGGACACCGTCGAGGGCTCCAGGGGCGACTCCGCCAGGCTCCTCACGCTCCTGCACCGCCCGAGCCGCTTCCAGCTGGCCCTGCCGCTGCCGGACGGCACGTGCGCCTCGGTCCTGGCGGCGCTCTCCTCCCTGCGCGGGGTCCTCGGCGAGGACGGCGCGAGGCGCGCCTTCGGCGCCGTGCTCACCGACAACGGGAGCGAGTTCGCCGACGAGGGCGCCATCGCGGCGCTGCTCGGCGAGCGCGACGGCGAAACCAGGCTCTTCTACTGCGACCCCCGGCAGAGCCAGCAGAAGGGCGCGTGCGAGAAGAACCACGTGGAGATCAGGAAGCTGCTGCCCAAGGGCGCCGGGGCCAGGTTCGACCGGCTGACGGCGGCGGACTGCGCGCTGCTCATGTCGCAGGTGAACTCCGAACCGAGGGGGGCGCTCGGGTTCCTGACGCCGGCGCGCGTGCTGCGGATGGCCCTCGGGGAGGACGCCTCCGCCCTCATGGACGCGTTCGGGATAGAGGAGCTGGCGCCCGGCGAGCTCGACCTCACGCCCGGCTGCATCGAAAGGGCCAGGGCCGCGAGGGGCGAGGGGCCGCTGGCGGGATAGGCGGCGGGCCGGGACATGGGCCGGAGGGCCCGTTGCGCTGAGTCCGGAACGGCTGCGCGGCGGGCTGGCGGAGCATGCGGCGGCGGCATGGGGGCACCGGACTCCACAGCCCCTCCACCTGCAGAAACGAAGTGATGGCCAGGTGCCGGGAGCTATTTCCGCGTTGCGCTAGCTGCGGAAACGCGGGGTCCGTTCAGGCTGTTGCGTTGAGATTGAAAATCAACCTCTAATTAGGTAAATCTGCCCCTGATTGCGTCGGCGTGACATATACGCCACGTGGACCGTACCGAATTCTTCGCCGTTTTCCTTCTTTAATATCAGGATGTTGGGGTCATCCGTACGCTTAAACTGCCCGTCAACGCAGCTGCCGTCTTTGTCGACCAGTTGCCACCGATGGTTATCCTCTTCAAGAAAGGCCAGGGTTTCCAGACTCGTCTTGTCGTCCCGATAGTAACCGTCAATGACAAACCCTTCGGAAGCGCATTCCTGCATATAGGACGTTTCTCGGCTTATAGCAAACAGCCCTGTAGCGCCCAGGAGCACAGCCAGGCAGACCACTGCAAGGGTTATCGAAATAGCACGGCGATCCATGTTAGCCCAACCGATAGTCGTTTAACGGAGCGCGAAACATACCTGGAACCTCCGATATCAGGGGGAACGTCGCCAGCAGGCTGGCGACAACTATATGTTTCTGACATCAAACCATATGGCTGCCACTCGCGGAGGGGGCATCGGCGAACGGCGTGTTTTCATACTCCATTGGTCAAACCTAAGCGCGGCGCTACAGCTCGTACTTGCACACGCGGTAGATGCACTTCTCGGCTTCCATCTCGTAGATGGCGATGGGCAGTCCGCAGCGATCATCTCGTCGTTTGGCAGATAGGTCACGCTGTGCTGGCCCGCGTTGAGCGAAAAATCGCCTTGGGCCTGCAGCAACTTGTCCTCAAAGCCCGAACCGGCCCAAAAATCGGACAAGCCCACGGAAGGCTGTAGCAAGGTCATTTGCGCAACATATGTCCAGAAAAAGTGGGTGGTAGCCGGTACGGCTACCACCCGTTTGTCTTACATCCGGCTCGAAGTAGGCCAACTACTTCTTAATGCCGCGTCCCAGGCGCTCAGCGACCGACGCCACGGCGCTCTCATCGACCGAACCGCAGCTCACGCAGCCGTCGTGGGCACGCATCTGGCCGGTGACCTCGTCCATCGCGAGCGGCGCCACCTTCTCGAGCTTAAAGCCCTTGCCGGCGCGCATGTTTTCCTTGGCCACGCTGATCATGAGCTTAATACGGTTGAGCTGGTTGACCTCGGACGCGCCGGGGTCGTAGTCCACCGCGACGATGTTGCTCTCGGGGTGCTGGCGGCGCAGCTCCTTGATCACGGCCTTGCCCACCACGTGGTTGGGCAGGCACGCGAAGGGCTGCGTGCAGATGATGTTGGGCGCGCCGTGGTCGATCAGGTCGAGCATCTCGGCCGTGAGCAGCCAGCCCTCGCCCATGTTGTTGCACACCGAAAGCACCGTGCGGGCCTTGTCGGCCATGGTGCCGATGCGCTCGGGCGCCTCGAAGCGGCGGGACTTCTCGAGCATCTCCTCCACCGGCGTACGCATCCAGTCCACGAGTTTGATGAGCGCC
>CABUHP010000191.1 GCA_902491415.1 uncultured Collinsella sp. | reverse complement strand
TCGCCGACGACGCCGCCATTTCCCAGAACGAAGCCGGCACCGCGCCGATCATGGCCCTGGTTGGCGGTAGCGCCGTCACCGTCAAGCCCAAGGCGGCGACGCCCAAGGTGGCCAAGCATGTGCTGGAGGACAGCACCGCCGCCTGGCAGAAGGCCGCCGACGCCACGGTCGCCGACGACCTGTACTGGCGCCTCTCTGCCACGGTCCCGGCGGGCCTTGCCGCCTACGACACCTATACGGTGCGGTTCGTCGACACCATGAGCGCGGGGCTCGACCCCTCCATGGTCGCCGCGAGCATGCGCGTGTACGTGGCGGCGGGCGCAGACGGCGGCTTCGACGCCGTCTCGGCCGGCAAGGACGGCCGCGTCGGCACCGAGCCCACTAAGGGCTGGACCGATATCACGGCCCAGTGCGCCACCAAGGTAGCGGCCGACGGCAAGACCTTCACCGTGCGCACCGGCGACCTCATCGCCGCGCTCGGCGGGGCCGATGCCTTCACCGCGGGCGCCCGCGTGGTCGCCGTGTACAACGCGCCGCTCAACAGCGCGTGCAACCACGGCATCGCGAAGGGCAACCCCAACGAGGTCTACTTGCGCTACCCGCGCTCTCCCTTTGCCGACCAGTCCGGCGACGCCGGCTTCACCCACACGCCGAGCGACGATGCGTGCGCCTACACCTGGGATCTCGCGCTCACCAAGCGCGGCAGCGACGGCGACAAGCCGCTTGCCGGGGCGGTCCTGAGCATCACCGACGACCGCGGTCGCACGCTGGCGGCCGACGGCACGTGGGATGCGGAGGGCAAGGCTACCGTCACCACGGGCGAGGACGGCCGCGTGACCGTCTCGGGCGTGGACTCGGGCAAGCTGGAGGTCCGCGAGCTCAAGGCACCCAAGGGCTACACCGCCTTTGAGGGAACGCGCTCCGTGACGGTTAAGGCCGAGGGCCTGGACGTCGACCAGGTGGCCGCCGCCAAACCCAAGCTCACCATCACGGCCGAGTCGCCCCTGCGCGCCGACAGCGCGGACGGGTCGACGGGCAGCCTGGAGGCGTCGCTCATCAACACGCCCACCGGCACACCCCCTAGCATTACCACCGGAGGCTTCATGCCCTCGACTGGCGATATGGCAATGTACGCCGCGGCCGCCGCAGCGGTCGCCGGAGCCGCGCTCATCGTGGTCGCGCTCCTGGTCAAGCGGGGAGGTGGCAGCCATAAAGAGTAGCTGGCAGCCCCGCAGAGAGCGGGGCGAGACGTAGCGAAGTAGATGCTAAGACACAGACAGATGATGACCGATCGAATTGGAATCAAACGGAAAGTAGAGGAAAAGAAGATGAGCATGAACAAGAATATCGCACGCCTGGCAGTAACCGCCGGCCTCACAGCAGCGTTGAGCTTCGGCGGCGTCATGGCCCCGGTGACCATGGCGTTTGCAGATGATCCGGTGACGGCTCCGACAAATGGCATCATCATCGAGCAGAGCCAGAGCAACAAGGACACCACTAAGACGAAATTTGTTCCGTATCAGATCTTCAAGGCAAAAGTCGTAGATGGCGCAGATGGCAAAGTCGCATCTGATGTTGATTGGGCAATAGCGAGCCAAACCGCCAAGGACGAGATTGTCGCTGCTATCCATGCTGATACTAGCAATGGCAGCAAGCTCTCCCAGAATCCTTCTGCTCAGGATGTTGCTGATTGGCTGGGCACCTACGTGTCTGAAAAAGGCAAAGGGGTCATCGTCAAGAACGGAGACTTGCTTAATAAAATAGCCGCCATTGTAAAGAAGTATGAGCAGCCGTCAGGTACGGCGTTCGATGCTGGTACTTCTTTTACAACTGAGAGCGCTGGCTACTATCTCTTCCTGACAGACGATAACTCCATCGGTACGCAGAACGACTATTCCAACAAAAAACAGACGGGCACCTCGCCGATTTTCGCCGTCGTAGGTGGTACTGGAGTAACCGTGACCGAGAAAACCGGCATCCCCAAGGTTACGAAGGAGGTCAAGGACGACAAACCCAATAGCAATTGGGCCGACAAGGCAGACTCTCAGATGGGCCAGGACGTTCAGTATCGGCTGACAGGCACTGTTGCCGACAACATTGCCACGTTCGATACCTATTACTACGAGTTCCGCGACGAGCTCTCTGCCGGTCTGATTGCCGACGAAGATTCAGTAAAGGTTACGGTTTATGCGAATGATGACGATGCGACCGGAACTGAGGTTAACCTTCCCGATGGCGCGGTTAATTACAATACAACTGAAAACAATAATCTTCTGACGGTTAAGTTTGATAATCTGAAGGCTGTCACCGCCAAGGATGGCTCCTCTGCTATTGACATTACCAAGGACTCCAAAGTCGTCGTCACTTACACCGCTAAACTCAATCCCGCGAAGGCTGAGAAGGTTACCGTTGGCGGTACGGGTAACGCCAACGAAGTCAAGCTCATCTACTCCAACAACCCCATGAGCGATGGCAAGGGTGAGTCCGTGCCTGATACCGTCCGCGACTACACCTATGCGCTTAAGCTCGTCAAGGAAGACTCTGTCGATAGTAACACCAAGCTCAAGGACGTCATGTTTACCATCAAGGCCACGGGCGCTGACGAGCTTGAGTCTGGCAAAGTGGGCACGCAGTATGTTCATGAGAACGGTTCGCTTGGCGATGACGAGTGCAGGTTCAAGACTAATGAGAAGGGTGAAATCAACGTAAAGGGCCTCGATGCCGGTACCTACACGGTGCACGAGGTTGAGGGCAGTAACCCTGGCTACAACACGTTGGATGACTTTACCTTCACAATCTCGACTGTCAAGGAGGACGGCACCGATAGTCTCAAACAGGGTGAGGGACAAAACGAGCTGACCGTTTCTGCCAGCAAGTCGAACATTGACCTTGTTGAAACGCCTAGCGTTAATAACGGTACTATTACTCTCACCGTCAAGAACAAGAAAGGCTCCAACCTCCCGCTAACCGGTCTCAACGGTGTGACCTTCACTTGGATTGCTGGTGGCGCGGTGCTGTGCATCGGCGTGGCGCATCTCATCCGCAGCCGTAAGCAGGCCGAGGAGTCCGAGCAGGAGTAACGCTCGCTCACCCATCCCTTTGGCAGGTGGGATGTGATGGCCATGAGACTTGCGGACACTTTTCTCGTCCATCGACGTTCTTGCTTTGCCATTTTCTTTTCGGGGCAGACTCCGCACTGGAGTCTGCCCCGTTCTTTTTTGATAACGCAGCCAGGCTCCATCGCCCGATGGATCAAGCGTATGAATATCGAACAGATGTTTGCAATTATTGCGTTTACCAGCTGTAAGTGCGAGTGCTCGCAGTAAAATGGCATTGCGACGCATCCCGTGCGCGGGCGGCCGACGACTCGATCGGAGGTCACCATATGCTGAAATTCCTTAACGCGCTCGCCGTCCTCGCGGCGGTGGGCACGTTCGTCATCGCGTTTCTTGACTCGTATGAGGTTCGGTTTAAGGTCCGTAGGCGCACGCGCGGTGCGGACGGTGGACGGTATTTGCGCCGCAACAAGCGCAAATAAGAATGCCCGGGGGTCGGATCCCGGGCATTTAACAAAACCAGAAAACTAGGCCGCCCGCGCTCTCGTACATTTACGCGGGGTGCGTCGTTTTCTATTGACATTGTATCCCGAATCGCCCAGTCGATTCGGGACATTTTGAAAACGCAAATGCTGGCGTAGGCACGAACAGTATCTCTTTAATTCCGAAAATTATGTATAATTCCAATACAAACTGGAATCAAACGAAAACGATGGAAATGAACGAAGCACTAATCTACTTACAAGAAGCACTAG
>CABUHP010000190.1 GCA_902491415.1 uncultured Collinsella sp. | reverse complement strand
TGCCTCGAAGCGTCAGACGCTGGCTGTTGCCGCGACACTTACCGAGGAGGCATATGGCATCTCGCTTGCCAAGCTGATTGAGGGGGAGGATTGGGGCCCGCGCGAGTCCTTTGTGCTCAACGTGATCCTCATCGCAACATGGGGCGTTTCGTGTACGATGGGCGCCATCGTCGGCGCCGTTGTCGATGTTCCCACCGCCATTGCAGCCTTTGTCTGCACCTCGCTCTTTATCTGCCTGCTCTTTTCGCAGCGGCTGTCGCGCGGTAACGTTGTCGCGGCGGTTTCGGGCGCGGTGTCCGTCGCCGCATGCAAGTTCTTGGGCCTCGCGAATATTGCCGTGCCGGCAAGCGTCGTGGTCGGCATTGCCATTGCGCTGGCGTGCGATGCTTTATTTGACGGAAGAGGTGCCCGCGATGCCCGTTAACGAGTTCTTGGTTCTGTGGCTGTCGTCGTGGGCTGCTATCGCGTTCTTTCGCATCGCGCCGGCGTTCGCCTTGCGCGCGCGGACCCTGTCGCCCCGTATTACCGAGGCCCTGGGCTATATCCCGCCCGCTGCCTTTGCCGCGCTGGTCGCCAACGACTTGGTGAGCCCCGGCGCGTTCGACGCGGGACTCTGGCCTGCCTTGGTTCCCTGGATTGCGGCCGCCGGCGTCGTGGCGGTGGCAATCAAGACAAAGTCGATGTTGTGGTGCTGCGTTTCGGGCATCGTGTTCTATATCGTTTTGAGCCTCGTATAGGAGCAGGACGCGTTATCGTCCCGGCCTAACGAATCGAATTTCTCACCGAGGCGGTCTGCTTCTTCTGGTACCATGGTCAAACTTTACTGTAGCAAAGCGTGACGTGGGCTTTTGTTCTGCGTCAACGGAAATGGGGGTTTCATGGCACAGGAAGCGACCGCCAACGAGCAAAAGAAATTCAAGGTCCCGCGTATCCCGGGCGACATCATGATCTATCCGATGATCGTCGGCCTTTTGCTCAATACCTTCTGCCCGCAGGTCTTTGAGGTCGGCGGCTTCTTTACGGCTGCCTGCCGCGGTGGCTCCAACACCATCGTTGCCGCGATCTTGCTGTTCGTGGGCGCCGGCATCAGCTTTAAGTCCACGCCGGGCGCCATCAAGACCGGCATCGTCGTGCTGATTCCTAAGCTTGTAGTGGCAGCCGCGCTGGGTCTGGGCGTCGCGTACTTCTTTAACGATAACTTTTTAGGCCTGAGTTCGGTCTCCATCATCGGCGGCATCACGTTTTGCAACATGGCGCTCTATACGGGCATCATGGGCGAGTTTGGCGATGAGTCCGAGCAGGGCGCTGTCGGTATCCTGTTCTTTACGGCCGGCCCCGCCGTCACCATGATCATCCTCGGTGTCTCGGGTCTCGCCAACATCCCCGTCGGCACCATCATCGGATCCATCCTGCCGCTTGTTATCGGCATGGTTCTGGGCAACCTCTTCCCGTTTATCAAGAACCTGCTGGTCCCCGGCGCCAATCCCGCGATCGCCGTTATCGGTTTTCAGCTCGGTGCGTCCATGAGTCTTTCGAGCTTTATCACCGGCGGTATTTCCGGTATCTTGCTGGGCTTCATCACGCTCTTTATCGTCGGTCCCATTACCTTTGCTTTCGAGCGCTTGTGTGGCGGCAACGGTAAGGCGGCTGTGGCATGCTCCACCATTGCCGGCACGGCCATGACCACGCCGGTCGCCCTCGCCGAGGTCGCTCCGCGCTATGCAGAGCTTGCGCCCACCGCGTATGCGCAGATCGCCACCGCTGTCATCATCACGGCAATCATGGCCCCGATTCTGACCGGCTGGGTCGATAAGAAGTTCTGCCACGGCAAAGAGGATCTGTCGCCTGCCGGTGTCGAGGCCATCGAGGAGGCCGTCGCGACCGACATCGATGGCGAGTAATCGTCGACGCGAGTCAATCAAGCCGGCGTGCAATTCGCGCCGTTTGAGCGCCCGAACGAAAGCTGTCTTGCAGTGACGTTCGGACGCTCTGCTATTATTCCCCTTACCCCTGCGGAGTAGGGGTGTTTATTACCCAGACACGAATCGGGCGATTCTGACCACTTGGATATTGAAGGGATGGCGTCTAGTGGTTAAGGCACTCAAGATTGAGATATTCCTGCTATGCATGATTGTTCTTATCGGGCTTGCCGCGCGAAGTCGTCGCTCCTTGTTCTCGAGCACCCTGCAGCTATTGTTTAGCATGCTGGGCTACACGTCTGCTGCCTACATTTTCTTCGATATGATCTGGACGCTTTCGGATGGTGTGGACGGCACGCTGGGCATTGCTGCCAACTGGATTTCCAACGCGGTTTCGTTTTCGCTCTTTGCCGCCGCGTGCCTCATTTGGTTTATCTATTCCGAGACGGTGCAGGGTTCTCGCCTTTTGACCGCGCGCTATAGGATGGCGTTTGTAACGCTGCCTGCGGTGCTGGTAGTCGTACTGGCGTTTACTAGCTACTGGACGCATGCCCTGTTTTATATCGATGCGCAGGGCGCGTATCGTCGCGGTTTTGTCTATATGATCCAGCCCATCGTCAGCTACTGCTACGTTATATATACGTCCCTGCATGCGTTTATACAATCTTGCAAGGTCGAGAGCCTACAAAAGAAGGCCATCTATCAAACCTTGGCATTTTTCGCCATTCCGGCCTTGGTGGCCGGTGTCTTTCAGGTCTTTTATTCGGGTCCCTGCCTTAGTGTCGGCATCATGTTAAGTATGTTGCAGCTCTACATTGTTTGTCAGGAGCAGCTGATCTCGACCGACCCGTTGACTGGCCTTAACAATCGCAACCGTTTTGAGACCTATATGCTGTCGCTGTTCTCGGGTGCTGATCAGGCCGATGATGTGTATCTGCTTATGATGGACGCCGACGGCTTTAAGCAGATTAACGACCGGTATGGACATGTGGAGGGCGACCATGCTCTCCAGGTCATATCTGCTACGCTCAAAGAGGTCTGCTCGGCGTCTGGTGGCTTTATCGCACGTTATGGCGGCGATGAGTTCGTGGTGCTCCAGAAGGCTGCGGCGGAACAGGACATCATAGACCTGTGTTCGGCGATTAACGACGAGCTCGCTCGTGCCGAGGTGCCGTATGCATTGCGGATGTCCATCGGTTACGCGCGGGTCGGCGATAGTGTTGATACCTGGCAAGACTTACTTCGCGCTGCCGATGCGGAGCTCTACCGCGTCAAGGCCGAGAAAAAGAAAGCCGGCGCCCAGATACGCTAGAAAAAAGGGCGCACGACCGTTGCGATGGTCGTGCGCCCTTTTTGCGTTTGCGGGGGCCACCGGCCATAACGCCCAGGCGCGGTGCGGCAAGACGAGCGTCTGCCGCCGCGGCTCGGTACGAAATCAACGAGAATCAGTGTGCTCCATTGAGCTAAAGTGTGCGAACGCCCTCTTTAAAAAGGTGAGCTCGCTAGGCTTTTTTGGGTTTGTTGACGATGATGATGCCGCCGCAGACCAACAGCAGGGCAACGATGACGGTAACGGGGCTCGTGCCAGCGCCCTCGCCGAGCAGCAGCGCGCTCAGCAGCACACCAAAGACGGGGTTCATAAACCCAAAGACCGAGACGCGGCTGACGGGGTTGACGGCAAGCAGGCGCGACCACAGCGAGTAGGCGACCGCGGAGATAAGCGCCATGTAGATGATGAGCGCGATGGCGGGGGCAATCGCCGTGGGGGAGAGCGCGCCATCCATCAAAAAGCCGATGGCGGTGAGGACCAGGCCGCCGACCAAGAACTGCCACCCGGCAAGCAAAACGCCGTCGTGCTCGCGCGAGAAGATACCGATCAGGCAGGTCGAAAGAGCACCCGCGACAGTGGAGGCTAGGATAAAGCCCTCGC
>CABUHP010000189.1 GCA_902491415.1 uncultured Collinsella sp. | reverse complement strand
GGCGTCGTGGGCCCCAACGGTATGGGCAAGTCGACCCTGCTCAAGATCATGGCTGGCATCGAGGAGGTCTCCAACGGCGATGCTAGGCTTACCCCCGGCTACACCGTGGGCATCCTGCAGCAGGAGCCGCCGCTCGACGACGACAAGACCGTCATCGAGAACGTGCGCATGGCATTTGGCGACATGATCGCCAAGGTCGATCGCTTCAACAAGATCGGCGAGGAGATGTGCGACCCGGATTGCGACATGGACGCCCTCATGGCCGAGATGGGAAAGCTCCAGGACGAGATCGACGCCGCCGACGGCTGGGATATCGATTCCAAGCTCGGCCAGGCCATGGACGCCCTGCAGCTGCCCGATTCCGACATGCCGGTCAACGTGCTCTCTGGCGGCGAGCGCCGTCGCGTGGCCCTGTGCAAGCTGCTGCTCGAAGCTCCCGACCTGCTGCTGCTCGACGAGCCCACGAACCACCTGGACGCCGAGTCGATCCTGTGGCTCGAGCACTTCCTGCACAACTACCAGGGCGCGGTGCTTGCCGTCACGCACGATCGCTACTTCTTGGATAACGTTGCCGAGTGGATCTGCGAGGTCGACCGCGGTCACCTTTATCCCTACAAGGGCAACTACTCCACGTATCTGGAGACCAAGGCCGCCCGTATCGAGGCGCAGGGCAACCGCGACGCCAAGCTCGCCAAGCGCATGGAGGCCGAGCTCGAGTGGGTACGCAGCTCGCCCAAGGCTCGCCAGGCAAAGAACAAGGCCCGTCTGGCTCGCTACGAGGAGATGGAGGCCGAGGCGCGCGCAAGCCAGAAGCTCGACTGGACCGATATCCGCATTCCCGTTGGACCGCGTCTGGGCAACAAGGTGCTCGAGGCCCATCACCTGCACAAGGAATTCGACGGTCGCGTGCTCATCGACGACCTTTCTTTCACCCTGCCGCGTAACGGCATCGTGGGCGTCATCGGCCCCAACGGTGTGGGCAAGACTACGCTCTTCAAGACCATCGTGGGCCTGGAGCCGCTGACTTCGGGCGAGCTCGAGGTGGGCGAGACCGTCAAGATTTCTTACGTCGACCAGAACCGTTCCGGCATCGACCCCGATAAGAACCTGTGGGAGGTCGTCTCGGATGGCCTGGACCACATGATGGTCGGTGAGACCGAGGTTCCGAGCCGTGCTTATGTGGCGAGCTTTGGCTTTAAAGGCCAGGACCAGCAGAAGCGCGCCGGCGTACTCTCCGGTGGCGAGCGCAACCGTCTGAACTTGGCGCTTACGCTCAAGCAGGGCGGCAACCTGCTGCTTCTCGACGAGCCCACGAATGACCTCGACGTCGAGACGCTGTCCTCGCTCGAAGCGGCGCTGCTCGAGTTCCCGGGCTGCTCGGTGGTCATTAGCCACGACCGTATGTTCCTGGACCGCGTCGCCACGCACATTCTAGCGTGGGAGGGCACCGACGAGAATCCGGGCAACTGGTATTGGTTTGAGGGCAACTTCGAGGCCTATCAGGCCAACCGCATCGAGCGCCTTGGCGAGGACGCAGCCCAGCCGCATCGTATCCACCGTAAGCTGACGCGCGACTAGATCGTTACGCGGTTTTCCAAACCGCGTAACTGCTCGACGCTGCGCGGGTCGCAAGCAGCCCATCTTGCCGTTCAAGCCGTCGCTCGCGTACCGAAGTACGCGTCGCTCCTCTTTCACGGCAACCTGGGGCACTTGCGGCCCGCTCGCTGTTGGTTACGCAACATCAACAAATAAAAACGGCTCAAATCCTGATTTGGATTTGAGTCGTTTGTCGTTACTGCTCGGGTTCTTCGACTTTATCGATGGCCCAGGTGGATCCGAGGCCACCGGTGGTATTGCGGCGGATGCGCACGGCAACCTCGCGGCGCTCGCCGGCCTGCGTGTAGCGCAGGGGGAAGCTTGCGCGGTTTCGCGCGGCCTCGATGGTACCGCGCTCGCGGGCGATCCAGTAGTACTCGCCGACAATGCCGAGGGTATCGGCGCCGTAGGGGAGATAGGTCGACAGCTGGTGCAGAAGCGGGCCGGGGCAGAAGACCTCGGTTGCGAAATCGACGGGGAAGTCCTCGGGGATGGCGGGCGCTACGGGTGCGGGGGTTGGGGCCTCTGCGAGTACCGAAGCCGGTGCCGGTGCGGGAATTTGGTCGCAAGCAGAGGCGGGCACGGATTCGATGACGGGTGCGAACTCCAGCGTCGTCTTCGGCTTGATTGTGGAATCTGCGGGCTTCACGGTGACGGGCGCGTCTGCAGCTTCAGTTTCAACCTCAACCTGCGTCGCGCTCTCATTCTCGACGCTCGACTTTGTCTCGACCGGCGTGGATGCCATGGTGGTGATGCCGGCATTGGCATTCTCGGGGTCATAGACGACCGTGAGCGAGATGGCGGGCTGCGGCGTCTCGGGTTCCGGCGCCGACTCGGTAGCGTCTTGATCTGTGGGCTCGTCGGACTGATCGTCCTCGGCCTCGTCGCCAAAGACATCGCTGTTTTGGAACGCAGGCGGCTCGGGTTGGTCAGCGGCTTCTTCGGTTGTCGACTTGGGCGCTTCGTTGAGCTCCACAGTGGCTTCCTGCTCGGATATGACTTCGGAATCGGTCGTGGCGGCGATTTCGGTTTTGGCTTCTGCCGTTACCTCAATAGCAACTTCGATCTCTGTCTCGGGCTCGGGTTCCGGCGCGGCTTCAACCATGGCTTCGGGCTCGGGACGCTTAACGTGCTTGGGGCGCACGGCCTTGAGGTCCTTCTCTCCGCGCTTTTTCTTTTTGTAGGACTGCTTGGCGCCCTTGGCGGTCTTGGGCTTGTCCTCGCCCTTGGCAAGCGCAGCATCCCAGGCCTCGTTGGCGATGACCGTGGCATACAGGCGGCCGCCTTTAAAGACGGTCAGCTTAATGCAGTCGTCGAGCTCCTCGAGCAGCTCGCGCGTGGACTCGAAGCCCAGGTCATAAGCGGTCATGTCGCCAGCGGCGAGCGCCTCCTCGACCTGCGTCATAAACGTTTGCTTGCCACATCCAATCGCATCGCGCAGCAGGCGATACAGATAGATGTGGTTGCCCAGCGAAAGCGTGGGCCTAACTATTGTCTTGCTCATGGCAAATCTCCTCTTTACACACCAAAGCATCTTACCATCGCGCGGGGCTTGCCATTTCGTCGCCCAAGGCAAACGGGCGCGAACCGCTTTCGATTCGCGCCCGTTGTACAGGTCGGTTATCTATGAGAGGCAAATGTGCTTAGTTGCCCGATGCCGTGCCTTGGCTCGAGTTGTCAGATGCCGTGCCGGACGCGGTTCCGCTCGAGCTGTTCGAGCTGTTGGTGTTGTTGCTGTCTGCTGTGCCCGTTCCCGAAGTGGTGTCGCTCGTCTGGCCGCCCGTGCTCGGCTGCGAACCGCCAGTCGTTTGGCTTAAGTCGGTCGTGCCGGACGGCGTGCTGCTGTTGGCCGTAGAGGAATCGGTGCCCTGCGATTGGTTTTGGGTATTCGAGGACGAATCGGTAGAGGTGGAACTGTCTTGCGTGCCGTCCGTCTGTGCCTGCTGGTCTTGCGACTGGGTGTTGCCATTTGCATCGCTTTCCGTCGTGCGCGACGAAAGGATTGGCTCGGGGCGCTCGCCCAGACCCTCACCGGCGGTGGTGATAAGGATGGCGCCGGCGCAGGCGATGACCGCGACGATGGCGATGGCGATCGAGAAGACGATGACCTTCTTTTGCGTCTGACTGCGCTCTGCCGCCGCCTTGGCGCGCAGGCTGTCGGGAGCAACGCGCGCCGTGGTCGCGCGCCCCGCAATCTGGCGCATCTCCTGCGTAGTCGCGGCGCCGCCCAGGTGCTCCTCGGCATTAAACTCAACGGGCTCGTAGGCGCCGGCGGGGTAGTCGACGGCGGCG
>CABUHP010000188.1 GCA_902491415.1 uncultured Collinsella sp. | reverse complement strand
CGAGCTGGGTTCAGAACGTCGTGAGACAGTTCGGTCCCTATCCTCCGTGGGCGCAGGAGAATCGATGGAGGCTGCCCCCAGTACGAGAGGACCGGGGTGGACGCACCTCCGGTGAACCGGTTGTCGACCAACGGCACGGCCGGGTAGCCGCGTGCGGCGCGGATAACCGCTGAAGGCATCTAAGCGGGAAGCCGTTCCAGGGATTAGTTCTCCTTCCGGTAAGGGCCCAGGTAGACTACCTGGTCGATAGACGGCAGGTGCAAGGACGGCGACGTCCTCAGCCGAGCCGCACTAATCGCCCGAGCTCTTCCGGAACCGCACCTCGCGGCCCGCGGGACCCAGCGCTCACGCGCGGTCCGGGCACGAGGATGCCCCCGAGTCATCTCCCCTATGCGCCATGCGGCCCCCAGGGCACGTGAGAGAGACACCGGACACCGTAACGGTGGGCGCCGCCCACCGGTCAGCGGCCAGAGCATGGGGGGCACGCCCGGTCCCGTTCCGAACCCGGAAGCTAAGCCCCATCGCGCCGAGAGTACTGCGGGGTCAGCCCGTGGGAGGCCAGGGCGCCGCTGACCGGTGGACGGCACCGAGCCGTACGCTTGAACTGAGAAGGGGGAGGCCTCGCGGCCTCCCCCTTTTTTTCGTTAACACTTCACAATGTAGTTGCATTTCACCTGTAACCCGATTGGGCTTATGGGTAATGAGCTTTTATTTAAAGACAATAAATCGAATCACAAGTGCAACTGCTATGACCACAATGATCAAAAGCAGGATTGTCAGTCGATGCTGCTTGCGTCGTTTACTTGACGAAACGAAGATTGATTTTCCCTGTTTTGGCGTTTCGAGATAACGAGCCGAATGCGTTAAGGTTTGCTTAGGTCGAGGACCTCTTTGCTGTCGAGTTTTGGGCGTTTTCGTCGGGTCGTCATTGATTGCGCTGTTTTTTGATAACGGTGCATCTTTTAGATATACGGGATCGCCCGATGCGACGCCCATATGCTTACGTCCCGTTTGGGCATCCTCGAGCGTTTGATAGCGATTTCTCGTCACATACTCGGGCTCTGCATCATTAATGGGCTCTTGCGAGATGTGGGGGCGATGGAACCGTGGCGGCTGCGTGGAAGTATCTCCCCCCTGCGTCGGCATAAACATATTGTTCTGGTTTTGGTCGTCCATGATGCCCTTTAGCTCGTTGCCAACAACGTGTACGCGCTCATTGTAAGCCCCTTGTTATTTGTAGCTGTGGACATACTCGTTATTTAAGCTCTGGTTCAAAGAACCTTAACCTTCCTAAAACCTGAGTCATACACACTTAGATATGCTTATAGTACTGGACTCAAAAAACTTTATAGTCGATGTATATATGAGCATCGGGTGGGCATATATAAGAGCGTCAAAAGAAGTCCCAGTCACCTAGAAGATGACTCGGCAGTCCTTTAAAGGAGTGGTAAACATGGCAACCATGGTTCCTTATCGTTCGGTTTTTGGCGTTCGTCCCTCTGCAAGCTCGCTGTTCGATCTGTTTGATGATATGAGTGACCTAGCGAACGGCTCGATTGCCTCTAAGGCGTTCCCCGTTGACGTTGAGGATAAGGGCGATGGCTATGAGGTCAAGGCTTATCTTACCGGCGTCGCCAAGGACGATATCGATGTCGAGCTTAACGAGGGCCGTCTCTCCATTAGCGTGAATGTCGAGGAAGACGAGGAGAACGAGGGCAAGAACTTCCTGCAGAAGGAGTTCAGCTCGTACAGCGCGACGCGTGGTGTGTATCTCAAGGATGCTTCGAGCGAGGGTCTCTCGGCTAAGTACGCCGACGGCATCCTTACCGTTACGGTTCCCAAGATCGTCGAGAAGAAGAACGTTACGAAGATCTCCATCGACTAACTTCGTTGGTGTTCTGCGCTATTAAAAGATAACAAAAGGGGCCGGGAAGCGATTCCCGGCCCCTTTTGCTGTCTAGGACAGTCTATTGAATGGTTGCTGGCCGATACTGGCTTGCGGGGCGTATCGAGAGATTTCGCGATCCTTGGAGAAGGGTGGCGGAGCTGCTGACCTCGTCATCCAGGGTTGCGGCTAGAGCTTTGGCATAGCTTTTGACGGTAAGACTCGGGCGATTGTTATCTTGGCTGATATGCATGGCAATGAGCTGTTCGGTGCGATCGGTAACAAGCTCGCGTGCGGCTTCGGCGGCCTGATCGTTGGACAGATGCCCTTTTGTAGATAGGATGCGCTCCTGAAGAAAGCGGGGATATTCTCCCTCGCGCAGCATGGTCACATCGTGGTTGCTTTCGAGCGCGAGGACTCGACAATCTTTGAGGGTGTTCATGGCTTGGCTCGATAGCTCTCCGGTGTCGGTGGCAAAGCCGATGGAATCATCGAGAGCATTGAATCGATAGCCGACAGGATTGATGACATCGTGTGATGTTGAGTAGGTTTGCACGTGGATGCCGGCAATGGATAGGGTGTCACCGGGATCGAATTCCTCGACAGGCAGATGTGAAAGATTTTCTTTGTTCGAAAGTGTGCCCCTGCTGGCAAAGAGGGGGCCGTGCCAGTGCTTGCACCAGACATCGAGACCCTTGATGTGATCGCTATGCTCATGAGTAATGAGAAGAGCCGAGACGTTGTCTGCCGAGAGCCCCAGTTCTGCCATGCGCTTTAATGTCTCGCGGCGAGAAAGACCGTCGTCAATCATGATGAGCCCCCGGGGGCCTTCGATGAGCGCGCAGTTGCCTTTTGAGCCGCTGCCAAGGATATGAAGGTGCAGACGAGACATAAGATTCCAAAGGATACAATGGGTGCGACGAATAGAGGAGGAAGCAAATGCCAACGGTATCTCAGCATTATGGACACCATGCTGCATCGCGGGCTGATGATAAAGCCCTGGCAACGCGGCAGACGGCTGCCCCCGTGGTGCTCATGGTATCAGGTGGTGCGGACTCGACAGCTTTGCTCCTTATGGCGTGCACATCAAAGTTGGATATTCTGGATGGGCGTGGTGTAGCCTCCATCGCGCGCGAGCGGCTGCACGTGCTGCATGTGAACCATCATCTACGCGGCGAGGCATCCGATGGCGACGAGGCCTTTGTACGCGGCCTATGCGCACAATATGGCTTGCCGCTGTGTGTTGAGCATGCCTATTTTGATGATGAATCGGGCAATATCGAGGCGGCTGCCCGCGAGGTGCGCTATGCCGCGGCGCGGAGGTATGTCCGCGAGCTCTGCGCCCAGACGGGGGCACCGCGAACGGCGGCTCGTATCTGCACCGCGCACACGTCTTCGGATCGCGCGGAAACGTTTTTGATGAACGCGATTAAGGGTTCGGGGCCCGCTGGTCTATCGAGCATTCCTCGCCGGAGGAATATCGTGGTGCGTCCCTTGCTCGACCTAACTCATGGCGAGCTCGTGGGCTATCTACAGGTACATGGTCAGCCGTGGCGTGAGGACGAGAGCAATGAGGATATCTCGTATCTGCGAAACTACGTGCGCCATCGGGTAATGCCAGTGGTGGCACAGCGTAATGCGAGCGTGTGCAAGACGATTGGCGCCGCCTGTGAGATCTTGGGTGATGAAGATGCGTTTCTATCTCAGCTGTCGGCACAGGCGTTTCGAAGCTGTTTGCGCAAAGAGGCAGCGGGCGCACTGGTGCTCGATGCCAGGCGCCTTGCTGCGGCCGAGGTGGTAATCGCGCGGCGCATCGTGCGACTGGCGATCAAACGCATCGATCCGGACGCTCGTCCCGAGATGCGGCATGTTGAGCGAGTCCTTTCCTGCGTTGCCGAGGGTGCCGGCTCGGTCACGCTTCCGGCGGGAATTGACGCGCGCGTTGAGTTTGGCATGCTGGCGTTTAAGGCCCCGGTGGCTCGCGAGGGCCTGGTCGCGGACTGGGTTACCGTGCCCGGTCGTTTGCCGTTGGGCGGGGGACGTATGCTGGTCACAGAGCCGATGGCCGTTGAGCCGGGATGCGATATCGTGCGCCGCGCCCGTGAGCTTGCGGCTGCCGGGG
>CABUHP010000187.1 GCA_902491415.1 uncultured Collinsella sp. | reverse complement strand
TGCGGCAACTTCGTCCACCCGGACGACTACCGCATCAGCGCACTCAACCTCTCCAACAGCACTGCCATCGTCCTCTACGAGGCCCTGCGCCAAACAGGCTTTCCGGGAATGTGACAAAGGAGCTGTCCCTTTGTCACATTCAAGCGCCACGCCGATGACACACACGCCTAATTGATGCTCCAGATAAAGAGCCCTCACTTTTAATCAGAATTAACTAAAGTAAAATAAAGTTAAACGGCGGTGTGAAAGGAGAGCCGTGTGAAATATCTCGAGAACCCGTTTACCCCTAGCTTTGGCGAGGTTCCTGCCCATCTCGCTGGCAGACAACAGATTATTCGGGATTTGGACCGTGCCTTCTTGAGCCAGCGCAGGCGCCCAGAATTGACCTCGATCTTCTCAGGCGCGCGTGGAACCGGTAAAACCGCTCTCATATCGTCGCTCGCGACGAGGGCGGAATCCCACGGCTGGATAGTCGTAAAGGCGACCGCGCTCCCGGGAATGCTTGAGGAAATCGAGTTCGGGACGAAACGCGCCGCAGCCCATCTCATCGACTCGTCCAACCACTTCGAAGTCACCGGTCTCGGAATTGCACCGCTCGGCAGCATCGAGGTCAATCGCGTTCACGACGCCTCAACCTGGCGTTATCGCATGAGCGACATCATCGACCAGCTCAACGAGGCGGGCACCGGCCTGCTCGTCACGGTTGACGAGGTGGACCCGACACTCGACGAGATGATCCAACTGGCAGCCACGTATCAGCACTTTGTGACCGATGGGAAACGCGTCGCCCTGCTCATGGCAGGACTTCCCAACAACGTCTCGACGTTGCTGAGCCACAAGACGGTCTCGTTCCTTCGCCGCGCCCAACAATATCATCTGGGTCGCATTGACGACTATGACGTGCGCGAGGCCTTGATTCGCACAATCCAGGAAAACGATCGCCTGGCAGATGCTGAGGGAATCGATAGAGCCGTTCGCTCGATCTCTGGTTTTCCCTTCCTATTGCAACTCGTAGGCTACCGTGCCTGGGATCTCACAAGCGATTCGAAGGAAATCTCGTCACGCGACTTTGACCTGGGAATCAAAATCGCGCGCGACGAGATGGACGACCGAATCCTCGCGGCAGCCTATCGGGAACTCACTGCAGAGGACAAGCGATTCCTCATCGCCATGCTCGATGACGAGGAAGAGTCCACCACCGCCGACCTTGTCGAGCGCCTTAAGCGTTCGCCGCAGCAGGTCTCCCGCTACCGACGCCGCATGATAGATGCCGGCATCATCGGGGAACGAGGACGAGGGCTCGTCGCATTTGAATTGCCATTCTTCCGCGACTATCTCGCGGCTCAATGCGTGAAATAGGCATCAATGAGGCAAAGGGGCTGTCCCTTTGCCTCATTGTCTATAGGTAGCGGCCGGTGATGCTTGCGGGGCAGGCCGCGATGTCGCCCGGCGTACCGGCGCAGACGATTTGCCCGCCCGCATCGCCACCGCCCGGGCCCATGTCAATCACGTAATCGGCGTTACGGATAAGGTCGAGGTCATGCTCGATCACGACAACCGTGGCGCCCTTGGCAACCAAGCCGTCAAACACGCTCAGCAACACCTGGACATCGAGCGGATGCAGTCCGATCGTGGGCTCGTCGAATACGAATACGGCATCATCCTGCACGCGACCCATCTCGCTCGCAAGCTTAAGACGCTGCGCCTCGCCGCCCGAGAGCGCCGGTGTGGGCTCACCGAGTGTGAGATAGCCCAGGCCCAGGTCGTGCAAGGTCTGCAAGCGCGCCTGAACCTTCTTGAGTCCCACCGTGGCGTCGAGGGCCTCGTCCACACTCATGTCCATGAGCTGCGGCAACGTAAGCAGACTCCCGTCCTTGCCCTCGCGATGGATATGCGAAGCCGCGTCTGCATAACGCGAGCCGCGACATGCCGGGCAGACGATCTCGACGTCGGGCAAAAACTGCACGTCGAGCGATATCGAGGCCGTGCCGTCACACGTAGGGCAGCGCAAGGCGCCAGTGTTGTAACTGAAGGCGCCCGCCTTGTAGCCGGCTGCCTTGGCTTCGGGCGTACGGGCGAAGGCGCGGCGCAGCTCATCATGGATGTCGGCATAAGTCGCCACCGTCGAGCGCACGTTGGCGCCGATGGGCGTGGCGTCAATCAGGTTGGCGCGGACAATGCCTTCGGCATCGACCCAACGCACGTGCCCTGGCAGGCGCTCGCAGGCTGCCTGCGCCTTAAGCGCCGGGATGAGCGTCTCAAGCACCAACGTCGTCTTGCCCGAACCCGAAACGCCCGTCACCGCAACAAGGCGGCCGCGCGGGATATCAACTTCGAGCGGTTTGACGGTATGGATGGCCTCGGTTGCCATGCGGATATGGCCCTGGTCGAACATTTCCCCATCAGTCACCTGCGGACGCAAGCGCTTGGGCTCGGCGCGCAAAAACGGGGCGATGCGGCTGCCCCGCGATTGCTCGACCTCGTCTACCGTACCCGCGGCGATCACGTTACCACCGCCCGCTCCGGCAACGGGGCCCATCTCGACCAGATAATCAGCCTCCGCCAGCACGCGCGTATCGTGGTCGACAACAACCACGGTGTTGCCGTCATCCACCAGATCGCGCATCACGCCCACCAAGCCGTCGACATTGGCAGGATGCAGGCCGATCGAAGGCTCGTCCAGCACATAAAGCACGCCCGTCGATCGGTTGCGCACCACGCGAGCAAGCTGTACGCGCTGGCGCTCACCCGTGGAGAGCGTGGCACCGGCGCGATCGAGTGAAAGGTAATCGAGACCCAGGTCGACCAGACGACGGGCCGCGCTCAAAAACGAATCGCAGATATCCGTCGCCATGGGCCGCATCTCGGGCGGCAAGGATTCGGGCACCCCGCGCACCCACTCAATCGCCCCGCCCAGCGTCATGGCCGCCGCTTGCGCCAGATTGATACCGCGCACCTGGGGCTGGCGCGCAGCCTCGGAGAGACGCGTGCCGCCGCAATCGCGGCATGCTCCCTCGCGCAAAAAGCGCGCAACGCGTTTTAAGCCCTTATCGTCCTTGACCTTGGCGAGCGCATTCTCGACGGTATAGACGGCGTTGTAATAGGTGAAGTCGAGCGGCGCGGCACCCTCGCCGTTTTTGGGAACGTAGAGAATGTGCTTCTTAACCGCCGGACCACGAAACACGATATCGCGCTCTTGAGGCGTGAGCTGGTTAAACGGCACATCGGTGCGCACGCCCATCTCGCCAGCCACTTGCTTCATCAGATCCCACATGAGCGTACCCCAGGGAAGCACCGCGCCCTCGTTGATGGTCTTTGACTCGTCGGGCACCAGGCTCGCCTCGTCTACCTCGCGCATAACACCGGTGCCGCCGCAGGTAGGGCACGCACCGCCGCTATTGAAAGCCAAATCCTCGGCACTCGGTGCGTAGAACTCGCGACCGCATGTCGGACACGTGAGCGACAGGCCCGCAGCCACATTAAGGCTCGGCTCCACACGCGCCCCGCAGTACGGGCACACGTGATGGGCGCAGCGGCTAAAGAGCAGGCGCAGGCTATTGTTGAGCTCGGTCATGGTGCCAAAGGTTGAACGCACGCCCGGCACGCTCGGGCGCTGATGCAATGCGAGCGCCGCCGGCACGTGCAGCACTTCGTCCACCTGGGCGTGCTCGGCCTGCGTCAGACGACGGCGGGTATAGGTGCTGAGCGCCTCCAGGTAACGGCGCGAGCCCTCGGCATAAAGAACCCCCAGCGCCAGCGAGCTCTTGCCCGAACCCGACACGCCGGCAATACCCACGAGCTTTCCCAGCGGAATATCGATATCGATGTCCTTGAGGTTGTGTACACGCGCTCCACGCACCCCGATAGCCTGCGGGCTCATCTTCTGTTCTGTCACCTTTATCACCCTACTCGTGCCATAAAATGCGATCGCTAATGTACGCGCCCAGCATGGGCACGGTAAATCGGACGAGGCCGTATCCGGCAGCCTCGATGACGCGCTCGCGAATCAGG
>CABUHP010000186.1 GCA_902491415.1 uncultured Collinsella sp. | reverse complement strand
CGCCCCGCCCCAAAAATCTATCGAAATGGGCTAGCAATCGATGACGTGCAGGTCGTGCGGGGTCTTGGTGAAGGGCTCGTAGCCGTTCTCGGTGACCACGCCGTAGTCCTCCAGGCGCACGCCGCCCACGCCGGGCAGGTAGACGCCGGGCTCCATGGTGACAACCGAGCCGATCTCGATGGTGTTCTTGCTGCGGTTGAAGTTGGGCAGCTCATGGATGTCGATACCAACGCCGTGGCCCAGACCATGGTTGTAGTAATCGCCATAGCCGGCATCGCCGATGATCTTCTTAGAGAGCTTGAAGATGTCGTTGCCCTCGACGCCCGGATGGATGGCGGCGACGCACTCCTCGTGCGTACGGCGCACGAGCGCGTACAGGTCGAGCTGCTCCTGCGTGGGCTCGCCCATCACGACGGTGCGCGTCATGTCGGAGCGGTAATCGCAGTAGCCCGCGCCGTAATCCATAAGAACGAAATCGCCCTTCTCGATCACGCGGTCGCTCGGCACGGCATGCGGGTTGGCGGTGTTGGGACCGCTCGCCACGATGGAGCCGAAGGCCAGGCTGTCGGCGCCGTTGGCGAACATAAAGTTCTCGAGCTCGTTGCGAACCTGCTTCTCGGTCATACCAGGCTTAATAAAGCCGAGCATGTGCTGGAAGGCGGCGTCAGTGATCGACTGCGCATGGCGCATGAGCTCGATCTCCTCGGCGTCCTTGATGGCGCGCATCTTGCGAATGTCGTCATGCATCAGCGGCAACATGCAGGCGACGGAACGATCCTCCAGACCACGCTGAATACCCTGATAGAAGTTGATCTGCATGTCGTCCTCGACAGCGCAGACGCGGCACTTGTTGGCCGCGATTTTGCCGGCGACCCAGCCGGGGATGGTACCCTCGTCCATGTCGTAGACCCAGGGGCTGCCGGCGGGCGTGCTCTCCTCAAAGCTGTTGAGGTAGCGCGAGTCGGTGTGGAACAGGCACTGGTCGACCGTAATAAACGCAGCGTGCGGGAACTCGAAGGTGTAGTCGAAGACGCCCTTCACGCCCGTAAGCCAACGAAGGTTGGCCTCGTCGCGCACCACGATGGCATCGTAGCCACGCTCGGCCATCAGGGCACGGACACGCTCGATACGACCGGCAGGACCGGCAGCAAACTCAGACATGCAGATTCCTTTCTTGTTGTCTCTATATAGACGGGACGGGTCTCAATCGAACGACGGAAACGCATGCGATCCGCAACCGATTGAAAACCCGCCCCTCAACATGATACGAAAGACAATGGATGTCAATAAATCTTAGAGAAGTTCTTTGCGTGAAGCCAAGTAGGCGTGAGCATGGCGCTCAAGAACCTCGTCCTCAACGTTCGTTAGGCGAATTGCGCCGAGTGCCGCGGGCAGCGGCAGCATGCTGCGGTTTGAGCGCGCGAACTGCTGCCTGCGGAACTCCTCGATATATGCGGCAGGCTCCAGATCGAAGGCAAGTTCCTCGATACCAAAGTCCTCCAGGCAGTCATCGACCTCAAAGACGTAATCGATATCAAAGTCGCAGGCATCATGTGCTAGGCGCGCCTCAAAGCGCATGCCCTCGGATAACAGCTGATAGGCAGGGACCTGCGAAGCGGCATCGCCCAAGCAGGCGCGCAGGGTACGCTCCCCCGTCTTGCCAAAATCGAGCGCATGGCGAGCGCTCGGGTTCGTGGCCATCAGTACGTCCTTGCGGGCAGTCTGAGACCATTGAACGGCATTGACGAGCGCGACCTCCTCGCCCGCGAGAATCTCGGGGACGGTCTCAGTAAACTGATTCCAACGGGACTTACTGCTCGAAAGCATGATGCCAACAAGTACCACATAGCTGAGCTTGAGGTCCTCGGGGTCCGCCTCGCGAACAAGGTCGAGGTCACACACGACCAAGCCCGGTTCGGGACGGAACGCGATAGCGGGAAGCGCATTCGACGACGAGGCAATGAGCGGCTTCATGGTCGTCGCGACCATGAGCATGGCGTCGAAGGTCGTCGGCAGCAGCGCGCACTCGGTTCGGCCACACCACTGGTTGGCGCACCAGCTAACAACCGAGCAGGTTGCGGCATCGCCAACGGCGACAACCAGATCGTCGCAGGTAATGCCGTTGGCAGACAAGGCGCCAAAGATAGCATCGGCATCGGCCAGCGTGGCACCAGCAGGCGAAACCTCAAGGGAGAACTGCGACACGGCAAAACCGGCGTCGACCAGCGCATGCTCGACGACCTCGCCAAAACGCTCGGATGTGGCGGAGTTCCAAACCACCATCGCGCGCTTAGGCTTGCCCACAGCCGAGGCAAACATACGCGACAGCTCATCGAACGCGCCCAATCCGACACGGACATCGACGCTGCGGTTTTGGAAATTGATCAGTTGGCGGCGAATCATAGCAGTCCACGCTCCAAAAGCATCTCGGCACAAAGGTAGGAAACGTCCTCGAAGGACTTGTTGCGAATATCAAGGGTAATATCGGCGGCCTGGCGATACAGCGGACGGCGATGCTCAAACAAGCGCGCGGCATGCTCGGGCGAGCGGAAATCGGGGCGCGTGTCGGACCGACGAATCTGGCGAATCGAATCCTCAAAGTCGCCCTCGAGGTACACGCACGTACCCATTTCGTGCATCAGCTCAATATTCACCGGCGTCTCGACGATACCGCCACCGCACGAAACCAACAGACTGCGCTCGCTTTGGAGCGAACGGAGCGCCGAGGTCTCGAGCTCGCGAAAACGATCCTCACCCTCGGTCTCAAAAATCTCGGTTACCGACTTGCCGCAACGGCGGACGACTAGGCGGTCGGTATCGATAAAACGCCGCTTGAACATAGTGCCGACGTTGCGCGCGAGCGTCGATTTGCCCGCGCCCAAAAAGCCGATAAAGAAGATATGGTCGCAGCCGTGTTTGGTGTGCTGGGACATGACGAGACCTATTCCTCGCAGGGAAGGTCGCGCAGGGCCCGGCGCTCAAAGATACGGAAGATCTGCGTATACCACAGGTCCTGCGTGGCCTGCGGCTTTACCAGGATGGTATCGACGCCGGCGAAGTTGCCGCTCCACACGTCCGTGTAGAGCTGATCACCGATCAGCACCGCCTCGTCGGCCGTGGCGCCGAGGCGCTTAAGACCCGCCTTGAGGGCAAACGGCGCCGGCTTCATGGCATGGCTGATGGCCTCGAGTCCCAGCTCGCGTGCTGAGCTCATGACCTGGTCGCGATGCCAGTTGTTGGACACCATGCACAGCTTAAAGCCTTTGGCGCGGGCGGTATCGAGCCAAGCGGAAACCGCGGCGGGAACCTGCTCGGTGTCGCGCGGCACCAGGGTGTTATCGCGATCGAGCAGAATGGCGCGTTTGCCGTCGGCCCAAAGGGTATCAAGGTCGATGCGATCGACCGAGGCAACGTAACGTTTGGGGCTAAAAATCCTCATGCTAATTCCAAGACTGTTGATGCTCTTCGTAGGTTTGCGAGAAGTACTCCTCGTCCTGCGTAATGTAGAAATACAGGTCATCGGAGTCGGTCGGCTCAAGCGTGGCCTTGAGTGCCTCGAGCGACGGAGAGCAGATGGGCGTGGGCGGCAGGCCCTCGTGCTTATAGGTGTTATACGGACTATCGCTCTGCAGGTCGTCGGCGGTAACCTCGCCACCGGTGACATACATCATGGTCGCATCGCTGTTGAGATAGCGCAGACCATCGAGCTTGCCGGCAAGACGGTTGTAGAAGACCGAGGCCACGTGCGCGCGCTGGTCGGCGTTGAGGCCCTCGCGCTCAACGATAGAGGCCAAGTTGACGATGTCGTAGTCGGACATCTCCACACCGTAGCGTTCCTTGATCTTGGCTTCGCAGCTCGCAAAGTCAAGCGACTTGTACTCGGTCTTAAACTGATCGAGCATAGCGCGAATCACGCCATCGGCCGTCGGCGAATCACCCAAGGAATAGGTCTTAGGGAACAAGAAACCCTCGAGCGAGTCGTTGACGGCGCCCTTAAGGAAGCTATAGTCGTCAACGTAGTTGGAGGC